>CAYJDU010000068.1:0-5272 GCA_964369035.1 uncultured Methanomassiliicoccales archaeon
GATATACCGTTTGGTCCTGCCAGGTGGAAGCGTTGATCATCTTCACTCCGTTGTATTCCGTGGCTCCTGCTCCGTGTATATGACCGGAAACAAAGATGTCAGGGATGGTCTCGATCGCGAGATAGTCTTTTTTCTCTGGCGCAAGGGCGGTTCTCTGACCGTATATGGGAGAAAGATGACGACGTTTGAGCATCTCCCTCATGATTCCCATAGGATCGTCATAGGTCAGTTTCTGAACCCCAGATATCCAATCGTCTATACTCTTACCGTGATAAGTCAGTATAGAACGGCCCTCTACCTTGAGTGAGACCGGATTGCCGGTCATTACTATGTTAGAATCAAAGGTCTTAGTGAACATGCTTCCTAGGGCCGGTTGGGGTTCCGCAAGACGTACGGCGTCGTGATTACCAGGTTGGACGATCATCTTTATGTGGTCCGGTATCTCTTTAAGATATTCGGCCAAAGCTTCGTATTGTTCGTAGATATCGCTTATGATAAGTTCTTTCTCTTGACCTGGAAATATCCCTATCCCGTCGACAACATCACCTGGTAGTACGATGTAATCCAATTCCATATCGTACGCCGTACTTTTCAACCATTTGATCATCTTTTGCCAACGGTCCTCAAGGAACGTTGAACTTCCAACATGTACGTCAGAAAGAAATCCTATGGAAGATACAGAATCCGTGGTGTTCCAACGATTGGTTCTGACGACTTCCGGTCGGAAAACCTCTTCCGCTATGAGCATGTCTTTTTTACCGTTGGGCTTTCCAACGATGCCTATCACCTCATCGCTTACGAAAGTCTCTCCTACCAGCGGTGAATCCTTTGAGATGAAAACTTTACAACTGCTTTCGGCATCTTCTAAAGTAAGGATTATATGACCATTCTTAGTGGTATTGACATCATATATCATCCCGATTATACGGACGTCACGGTCCAGTCTCATGGCCTTCTCTATTGGGATGCCCAC
Source organism: uncultured Methanomassiliicoccales archaeon (assembly GCA_964369035.1). GTDB lineage: Archaea > Thermoplasmatota > Thermoplasmata > Methanomassiliicoccales > Methanomethylophilaceae > VadinCA11. Next base: position 974 of record CAYJDU010000068.1, read on the forward strand.
GCCGAAATCGGTACGTCTGGCTATTATCCTACTAAGGATATCGTATCTGCTTTTGAAATAGTTCGTGAAGTCTGTTATATCGCCTTCACAGGTAGAATTACCAGTAACGTCGGAACCACTTACCACCTCTATATCCACGTGACGTTTGTTCTTAGGTACGTCCTCTCCAGGTGATGTGAATATAGGTTTGTCCCCGTTGAGACAGTCTTCCATGTCGGCACGTTCCACGAACATTTTATCCGAGACCAAGGAAGTGAGTGCGGTCATTGTAAAAGAGACCGGATCGGAATTCGAAAGTATGTACTCGAGGGCATCAGGACTCAAGAATACTCCCTTCCTTGCTGCAATATTGAGTACGTCAGACCTCATAATAAGGTATGTTGCATTCCAAATACATAACTCTTACCTGGAGTCAATGAGGATTATATACACATAATCAATCACCGATGGTATGGTCAACGTAAGGATATCTTGTCCGGTCAATCCCAGCGAATCTGAACAACTGGTACTTGATGCGGTGATGAGGGTATTCCCGGACGCATCAATGTCCCGAACAGCGAAAGGATTCGAAGGAACCGCTACAAGTATAGACAATTTCTCTGAGATGGTAAGAAAACAGAGGATACTGGATGCCGCTCGTTCTGTTATCGTAGACGGTATCCGAGGAGAGGATACCATGTTCCGTCTGAACAAACAGGCTGCCTTCGTAGGTAAAGTATCCTTTGCACCTAAAGGGACCATCCTAGGTACCATAGCCGTCCGTATGGGTGTTGATGACGATCATGATATTCTGGATTATATAGATATGATATTCCCCAATACCGTTGATGGCCAGGAGGTCAGAGTATGATCGGGGTTTCATGTCCTGAGTTCGGTTCGCATCCTTTCGAAGTGATGTTAGAAAAGATATCAAAGGAATTCAAGCATTGGGAGATATTTGCTGAAGGGGATCACAGCATAAGGCAAATTTATAACGGCCTAAAACTGGTAGGCGAGTCATACAATCTTTCTTATTCTATCCATACGCCCATAAGTGATACGAACATCGGTTCTTTGACTGAAAGGATGAGGGAATCCTCGGTGTTGGAGATGATCTCCACAGCAGAGGTCTCTGCCGAATTAGGTATCTCGATGATAACAGTACATCCTGGACTTATCTCGTTCAGTATACCTGGTATGGAAAAACGTGCCATAGAGAACGCTAAGAAGTCCCTTAGGATGTTGGATCGGGTCTCCAGTGAGTACGGCGTAACTTTTGCGATAGAGAACATGTCGAACTTTTCGCCTATGCTGGGTAAAACCGCGGAAGATCTTAACGAACTAGTTGATGGAACTAACTTAGGAATATGTTTCGATGTGGGTCATGCGAACACCACGGGACAGATGGAGCTTATGATATCTACGTTCAAAGACCGTATAGTGAATATACACATCCATGATAATTCTGGTGCATCCGATGAACATCTAACCATAGGTGACGGTAACATCGATTTCCCCAAACTGTTGGAATCTTTGTCGTGGTATAACGGCAATTACATCATAGAATCAAAATCCTTGGTTTCAGCCATAGAGTCCAAGAAAAGATTGACAGACCTCCTTGAATGATATCATCATTCGGAAGGTCCATCATCATTCTTTGATGCAAAAGAGTCAGGGAAGAACGGCCTTTCTTTGAAATCTTTGATGAAAGGAATCCCTTTTATTATCAACACAACGGTGGTTATCACACCTAGACCTAGGAATGCCAGAAACATGATTGCGAAGGCAATGTCGTTACCACCAAGCCAAAGGAACGCTTCCATATAGTCATTTACGAAATGCATTAGTATAGCTGCATAAAGACCGAATTTAGCATAAAGATATCCTGCCGCCACACCAAAAATGAATGCAGGTATTATCTTAGCAAAACCCCAGCCCGAATGTGCATATCCGAATACCAACGCAGCAACGATTATTGAGATCATTGCCGCTTTGTTCACCCCAAAGCCTCCGAAAAGATATCTCCAGGACTGTTTTTTCCCCGTGAGTAAGGCAACTATCCCTAGGGGTAATCCTATGATCAGTACCCGAGTAATTATCTCTTCCCAGACACCGGCACTTGCCAGTTCGAATATGGAGGCGTACATATCCTCCCCGATACCAGGTGGCGTTACGTTCACTCCCGATATAGCAATGGTGATATACATCAGTGCCAGCTGTAAAACCATGGTGGATGGCCACAACAGTCCCAGCCAGTATATGCTGGTACCTTCCACGATCGCCAATCTTTTTTTCTTATCGGAATTCTTGTACTTAGAATATATTTCCCAGATCAGTTGGATAAAACTTATCGTAAGTACGACAATCAAAAAGACCCAGTATAGTTGGACCCATATCCCGGAAAATCTAATAAAGACATAAGGTAACGGGATGAGGATTAGAAGCCCGTAGGTTTCATCTACAAGATATCCAAAAACATCCGCGGAATAATAATACAATGCCACCGCACTGAATATTAAGAATATCGTGGCGAACAAAGCCGCTATTATTCCTATCCAGACAATAGGGTGATCTTTGATCTTCTTTTCCTCGTGAATGTAATGTGGAACAAGACGTCTACCGCATTTTGTGCAGAATTTAGAATTTGATATACGATGAGGTTCGCATTCCGGGCAATCCAGATTTTTGCCACAGTGTGCACAGAACCTGTCCCCGCGATTTCGATATATTTTACAATGAGGGCAATCGATATTTTCACCTCATAAGTTCGACGATGTTTTTTGTGCGTTCACAATCTATGACGGCAAGAAGACTTCCTCCCTCTTTTGAAAGTTCAGACAAACGTAATGAGATATATCTTTCCCTGATGTTATTGAGTTCCCGGAACCCTTTCTTCTTGTTCACGTAGGCGTCCCACTCTATAGAGAAAGTTTCTGGGGTGGTCATATCAAATTTTCTTTTCATCCCTTTTCTGGCTATACGGTGTTCACCGACGTACTCAAGGGGACTTACCGTCTCACAGTATATCTCGGTATACTGTTCGTCCGACATATCCAGTGGGATGATCTCTTTCGAGGAATCATCACAAAGGTCCACGATATTGCACCAGGCAGGTGCTGGTACGGATACCTTTCCGAACACTGAAAGTCTATGTGCGAAAACAGACTCAAGATCCCCTGGCTCATATTCGTCCATAATTTCCTTTCTGTTACGGACGCCGATTATCTCTTCCTGGCTAAGGGATATGGAATATCTATCATAGTTCCCAAAAGCCCTTGTCACCGAGTCACCGTATGAGGAGAGGCCTCTTACTACAGGCAGGATATCTATCTTTGTACCGTTGACCGTAAGTGATATCATCTCTTTGTGCTCCTTGACATAACTAGGTCCGTAAGTGCATCACTGTCGTCTATCTTACGTAATTCGTCGGTAGATATCACTGCGGTGGTCTTGATATTATCCCGGTCATGTGTACGTTCCACGATGACTACCGAAGGTCTTCCAGCTAAATTGGAGACCTCTGACGTTATGGTGGCTCTCTGGATGAGCTTTTCCTCATCGTCCCCTGTACCGGTGAGGATGATCACCTCGTTCACTCTAGATAGGGCATCGAAGGGACTTTTCATCACAGGGGTGATGCTGAACCCGATGTCCAAAAGTCTGTTGAGGACAAATGAATTGGTACGGTTACTGCCGCTTATCTCATATTTGTCGGCTGTATCTTCAGGTTTGTATTGGAAAGGATCGAGAGGTACTATGACTGGGGTGTTAAGGAACTCCTCTATACGCAAAGCAGCGTCTATCATCGCACCCATTCCCGTCTCGTACATCTGTATCGTACGTCTTGAGACACCTGCGATCTCCGCTAGAGTACCAAGACTTATGCTTTTTTTCTCTCTGATCTCTTTCAGAAGGCTGTTATCCAATCTGACGTACATCCCACCAGGAGCTGCAAAGATTAATGGAGGGACCTCTTCGATGGTATGGTCCGCCAACGTCTCGTTGGATATGATTGGTATGTTGAATCTTGAATAGACTATGCCCGTCTCTAAAGATCCAGAGCTAGATCTTTCTCCTATCAGTAAAGGACTGGCGGTGAGAGCTTCGGCTAGGACCTTCATCTCTTCCGCATTATCTCTTGAGAACGCGTCTACGTTACTGAGTATCTTTATTATCAGTAATTTGTCGCCCCTTCGGGCTACCACGTCGAAACAGATACTGCGCAGATTGAGGGCCGAGGACACATCGTAACCTGCCTTCGTCAATGTGGCACGTGTAGTATCGATAAGCTCCGCTCTGCTCATAGTATTAAAGTGGTTG
>CAYJDU010000069.1:0-5269 GCA_964369035.1 uncultured Methanomassiliicoccales archaeon
GATATGAGATTCTTAAAGATACTGGACTACAACGTTTCATATCTAGATTCCTTTTATTCCGTTTATTTTTATACTACTTACTGAAAATATCGTGCGTATCTGAGATAAGGAAACTAAATATACCGCCAGATAATAGCTGAACAAAAGCATCATCAGTATGTTTTAATTCACAGTCAAAGAGGTCGTTGTATACGCCCTTTTTTCACAGCCTATGGCACAATAAAAGGAAGAAAGAATATGAAAGTAAAATATAGATTTTTAGGCGGAGCCGACATAGTCGGCCGCATGGGTATGACTATGGAGTGGCCGGAAAAAACCGTCCTGATGGAATACGGAATGAGTCCTACGAAACCTCCTGAATACCCCATACCAGCACCGAAAGTAGACCACGTGTTCTTGACACATTGTCACCTTGACCACTGTGGGATGCTACCCTCAGTATGTGGCAGGCAAAATTGTGAACTGTTCACCACCCCAGTCTCAGCAGAGGTCGGAGAACTTCTGATGAACGACTCACTTAAAATCGCAAGATCTGAGAATTACCCTCTGCCTTACACATCAAATGAGATTGACCAGACCATGAGAAGCGTGGTCCCTTTGACTTTCGGCGATACTATCGAGATAGGTTCTGCTGACGTGACATTACACTCTGCAGGACACATCCCTGGAGCTACGATGTTCTTATTCGAAAAGGACACAACTACGCTCTATACCGGGGACTTCCACACAGCGGACCAGAGACTGGTCTGCGGTGCGAAACCCGTGAAGTGTGAGAATCTTTTCATCGAAGGTACCTACGGCGGAAGGAACCATCCTTCTAGGGAAAAGACTGCAAAAGAATTCTTAGATAAAGTGCGGGAGATTGTGGATAGAGGCGGAACCTGTATAATCCCTGTTTTCGCTATCGGCAGGACACAGGAGGTCATGTTGCTCCTTAAGGACCTGAAGTACGAAATGTGGGTGGACGGCATGGGTCGTTCGGTCACACGCATGTTCTTGGATTATCCGGAATATCTTCGCGATGAACGTAAGCTAAAGAGTGCTAGAAGGAACTTCAACACCGTTAAGAACACCAACATGAGACGTAACGCATCCAAAGGACAGATCATCGTCACCACAGGCGGCATGATGGACGGCGGACCGGTACTAAGCTACGTGAACAAGGTCAAGAACGACCCGAAGAGCGGTATCTTGATAGTAGGATACCAGGCCGAGGATACCAACGGTAGGCTACTTTTAGAACAGGGAATCATGAACATCGACGACGAGGTTCACAAGATCGAATGCGAAGTACAGAGATACGATTTCTCCGCCCACGCGGACCACAGCGAGATCGTTGAGTTCATCAACAAGTGCGATCCTACCAACGTGATATTTATGCATTCAGAAGTAAGAGAGCTTTTCCTCCCTGACCTTCAGGATTACAATGTTATCCTACCCGAACCAAATATACCATTCGAACTGGAGATGTGAAGGTGGAAGACCTCAAGGCCTTCCTTCGCGAGGATATAGGCCGAGGGGACCTTACAACCGAGCTCGTGGTCCCTGATGTAGGTAGCAAAGCCTCCATCGTCTGCGAGGAGGACGCCATCGTAGCTGGGATAGAGGAGGCCTGTGAGATCTTCTCCATTATGGGCGCTGACGCGATACCTGTGGTAAAGGACGGGGAACGGGTCAAGGCCGGAGACCGCGTCATATCGGTGAACGGCCCTGCAAGAAGTGTGATAACCGCCGAACGCACGGCGCTGAACTTCCTCATGAGGATGAGTGGCATAGCGACGGAAACCTCCCGAGCCATGGACGTACTCAGAGAAAAAGATCCAGATGCCCGTGTCTGCGGTACCAGGAAAACCACGCCAGGATTCCGAAGATATGAGAAGAAGGCCATAAAGCTCGGCGGAGGTGCCGAACACAGGTTCTGCCTTGACGATATGATATTGATCAAGGATAACCACATAAAAGCCTGCGGTTCCGTAAAGAACGCCATGACCCGTGCCTTAAAATCACAATTCCATGTTAAGATCGAGATCGAAGTAAACAACATGGAAGATGCAATCATCGCAACAGAGATGGGAGCAGACGTTATCATGGCCGATAACATGAGACCGGATGACATCAAGGACCTACGTAACGCAGTTAAAGAAAAGAATCCGAGGGTACTAGTAGAGGCTTCTGGAAATATTACGTTGAAGAATATAGCAGATTACGCCGGATGCGCGGACCTTGTATCCATGGGTTCCCTTACACATTCACCGAAGGCAGTCCATTTCTCAATGGATATGGATTAAGATTTGGTGCGATGGTATCTCGATACGTCCATATCCCACCCCATAGCACGGGCGACCAGCTCGGATATGTGCATCACCGGGAATTTAGCGGCAATATCCAGCCTACGGAAACAGAATACACATGATACCACTGCGAAGTCTGCCCCAGCTTCTTTGAACTGACTGACGGTATCCTGAAGAATATCATTAGCGATATCATCGTGGACGCCTTGTAGACCACCCCCGCAGCACATGGGCTTATCGATAATCTTATTGGTACACCCTATTGCATCCAATATACCTGACATCATATCCGAGGCTTTGTTACCTCGGGTCTTGTAGGAATACTCGCCGTGGCATCCTGGGAACACAACTCCGGTACCTTCTAAGGAAACTTCGGACAGATTTTTGATTTCTTTTATGTTATTGTAAAGGAATTCTAAAAGACCATTGATCTCCGCAATACCGGGTTCCATCCCCACCAAAGAGAGTCTACGTACTGCATCGGACATCCCTTCTTCGGTGATGAGCCTCTCTCTTGCTAACGTGAGGGATATGTTACACCCTTCGCACAGGGTCACCAGATCTTCTTTGTCGTTTCTAGAATGTACTATACTTCCCACAGACCGCCACATATCCTGGTCCATGGACCTAAGGCCCGTAGGTTCGAAACAGCACATGGTCTCGGTCCCAGAGACCTTTATCCCTAGACTATCGGCGATATATCGGACGGCCGCCTCTATGTACGGTAGTCTTGATGATACTGTACAACCGGGAAATAGCTTCATTCAAGACCTCCTGACATTCTCTCGAGTTTCCTTGGGACCTCTGACACCCGCTGGATCTTTGAAAGACCTAGATTGATACGGTCCTCGTCGGTGGCCCCTATGATGGACATTGTATCGCCGACCTCTTTGAATTTGTTGTAGACCCGGCCGAACCTCTCCGGGACGTTGCCTTTGATGACCTCGAGATTACGTAACTCCATGATGAGTTCCGCCACCTCTATATCCTTGGGACATACCATACTGCATCTGTGGCACATCAAACAGGTCCACGGATCCCCAACGTACGTTCCGTCCCGTACCTCTCGGACCACGTCGTGAGGAACAATACCACCATGTTTAGCCGAGGGGCAGTTCTTGGTGCACTTCTTACACTGGATACAATTCTCTAGCTTATACTTCTGTGAAAGGGCAAATTGGTCCACATACGAAGACTATCATCAAAATACATAACGCTTGTTTTTTACATGAGTTCAGCGATATACCGTTATGGATACTGGTTTTGAGGATCATCCTTGTCAGATCTGCGGGAAGCCATCTAAGAACTTCGCCTTCGCAGCATACGTGTGCGAGAACAAAGAGTGTATGGAGGCCGCACGTATCGAACGCGGAGGACCTGGCGGTCACATGAAGAGGAAAGCTGAAGGTAAACCTATCATCCCAATGGATCTGGATGATGAATAAGTTCACTTAAAAAGTGATTTTTTAAAAGGTTTCAGTGTCTGAACACACGACATCCAGTGAATACCATGGCGATGTTGTGCTCGTTGGCGGAGTCTATGACCTCTTGGTCCCTGATACTTCCACCAGGCTGTATTATTGCGGTTATACCAGCCTCAGCTGCCGTATCCACGCCATCCCTGAAAGGGAAGAACGCATCCGAGGCCATAACACAACCTTCGGTGGGTTCGTTAGCTTTCATTACGGCTATCTTGGCAGAATCCACACGACTCATCTGACCTGCACCTATGCCCACCGCACGCTCGCCTTTTACGTAGACTACTGCGTTGGAAGTAACATGTTTGGCAAGCTTCCAAGCGAAAAGGAGTGAATGTATCTCTTCCTCTGTAGGTGCACGCTCCGTTACGACCTTCAGATTCCTCGCATCGATATCGATATCCTCGTCGGTCTGTACCAGCATCCCCCCCTGGACCTTTTTCATCTTGTACTCCCTGTGTCTCTGTCCAGGTCCTATAGGCATTCCTGCCTTCAATATACGGATGTTCTTCTTCGTTTCCAAAAGCTCAAGGGCCTCCGGCGTATAATCTGGACAGATTATAGCTTCGACGAAGTGTTTCTTGACCTCCTCTGCTGTCGGGAGATCACAGTCCCTGTTCAATGCGATAACGCATCCGTATGCGGACATGGGGTCCACATCGTAAGCGGTGATGAATGCCTCTTCTATAGTTCCAGCAGACGCGAGGCCACAAGGATTGGTGTGTTTCATAACCACCGCAGTAGGTTTCTCAAAATCCATGGCTATATCCAAGGCCTTGTCCAGGTCCAATATGTTGTTGTAAGATAATTGTTTACCATGGAGCTGTTCCGCTTTCGGAACGGTGGTACCTTCTGTGAAGGGATCCCTATAGAATGCCGCCTTCTGGTTAGGATTCTCACCATACCTCAGGTCCTCGACCTTCTCACTGGGTATCGGAAAAGAAGATGGGAAACCTTCGCAGAACTGCTTGTGCATCCTGCAGGAGATCATCGCGTCGTAATTAGCCGTGGTGACAAAAGCCTCGGCCATAAGTCTCCCTAGAGTCTTCTCTGAGACCTCGCCGTTCTCTTTCATATCCTCTAAGACCTGAGGATACTGAGATATATCGGTTATAACAGCAACGGACCTGTAATTTTTAGCTGCCGCACGTATCATGCTCGGTCCGCCGATGTCGATGTTTTCAACCACGTCGTCCAATGAGGAACCTTTTAGGACCGTCTCCTTAAATGGATATAGATTCACCACCACCATATCTATGGGCTGGATATTCAGGTCTTGGATGGCCTTCATATGTTCTGGGAGGTCCCGACGTGCCAGGATGCCCCCGTGTATCTTCGGGTGAAGTGTTTTGACACGTCCGTCCAACATCTCCGGGAATTCCGTCAGTTCGGAGACCTCAGATACCTTAACGCCGTTCTCTTTCAGAAGTCTGTAAGTTCCACCGGTGGATATTATCTCTACACCTTTGGATTCTAATTCCTTGGAAAAATCAACAATAC
>CAYJDU010000070.1:0-5242 GCA_964369035.1 uncultured Methanomassiliicoccales archaeon
TAATATTGGCGATAATTGTGGTCGCGATAGCCATCTGTTATATTTACATTAAAAATGTTATCAAAATTCCTCCGGTTGCGTATGTTAGAGGAAAGTATAACGAGAAATATGGAAAGGCCCATAATGGAATATCAAAGGTCAAACGTAACAAACGACGTCTTCTATGGGTTTTGATATTGGGGACGACAGCATCCTTGTTCATGTTCATGCTATGTTTAGCATACGGACCATCAGGAAATTATTCTTTATCTGAGACTTTTAATCTACTATCTTCGGCAATATCCAAAGGCGGGAAAGGACTAACGGGAGATGAAGTAATAGTGTTCGTCTCAAGGCTTCCTCGAGCACTTGGTACATTCGCTGTTGGTGTAGGGCTCTCTATAGCTGGTACAGTGTATCAGGCAATAATTCGTAACCCTCTCGTAGATCCATATATTATGGGAGTATCTGCTGGAGCTGGTACCTTTGCTGTTGCAACTATAGCTACCGGATTCACATTCTTTGGACTCTTCAGCACAGTTTCCTATTCACTACCTTTAGCTGCTATGGCAGGAGGTCTTTTGGCATTCGGTATCACCATGCTGGTCGCCGAGAAAGCCGGAGGATCAGCTACCAGTTATGTGCTAGGTGGTGTGATAGTGGGAATGGTATTCGGAGCTATACAGACTATTCTATTGTATAGTGCAGGTGACAAGGTACAGAGTGCCATGACCTGGCTTTTTGGTAGTTTTACTAGTATAGATTGGGGAAACATATGGCTTGTATTAATTCCGGCACTGGCACTTTCATTGATACCACTTATATGGGCTAAGGAGTTCAATCTCGTCCTACTAGGCGAGGACCAAGCCCAAGAAATGGGATTGGATGTTAAGAACTTTAACCGGGTGATGTTGATATTGGCTTCAGTACTTGCATCAGTATGTGTGGCGTTCGTAGGTATCATAGGCTTCGTCGGTCTGGTAGTTCCCCATCTATGTCGTATGATAATGGGAGGGGACCACAGACTTGTGATGCCTGGATCCATTGTTTTAGGAGGTCTGCTTATGATGGCTGCCGATTTCGCTGCAAAAATGCTTATTGCACCCGTAGAGTTACCTGTAGGAGCCATAACCACAATGATAGCCGCTCCAGTGTTCATTTATCTTATTGTGAAGAAAGGGAGGATGTACGGTGACTAACGGATCTCTTCTAGAACTCAGGAATCTCAACAAGTATTACGATAACGGATTCCAGGCTGTAAAGGACGTCTCGTTCAACATCGGCTACGGACAGCTCGTTGGACTAATCGGACCGAATGGATGCGGCAAATCGACAATGATGAGATGCATCAATAAGCTTCACAAAATTTCTTCCGGTGATATTCTGATCGAAGGTGAATCTATTCTCCGTAAGTCCCCTAAGGATCTGGCCCAGAGTATAGCTAGCGTACCAGCACAATTGAGGAGTAACTTTGGTCTTACGGTTTATGAAACTGTCATGATGGGACGTTATCCCTTCCTGAAGAATATCTGGTGGGAGACCGATAATGACGAATCATTGGTCATGGAAGCCATGGAAAAATTCGGGGTCTTAGATCTTCAGGATAGAAGTCTTGATATGTTGTCGAGCGGAGAGATGCAACGTGTTCTGATATCCAAAGCATACGTACAAGAGCCAAAGATCATGCTTGTGGATGAACCGACGTCACATCTTGATATGAAATACAAGTTAGAGGTGATGGAATATCTTAACGCCATGGTCAAGAGCAATATGTCGATATTGGTAGCGGAACACGACATTTCTTTAATGGCAAGATATTGTGACAACTGTATCATCATGAAGGAAGGTAGAATAGTAAAAATAGGCCCACCCAAAGAGATAATCACTCCAACATTAATCGAAGAGGTATATGGAGTATCTGCATCGGTGGGATTCGACAAAGACGGCGAGATATTCATACTTCCAAAGAGGTATCGTTCCGAATCAGGTCACGGGATATTATGACCTGGCACATTTCTAAAATAAAATAAGAATCCTCTAACCGTACAGATACGCTAATAAAATAATAAATTCAGGAAAAGGTTTTGCTTAAGCATTCCCAACACGTTCATTCTCTTTACGTCCTGAGATCACCGATGCTAATACCGTTATCAGCAGTACACCCAGGATCAACGATAACGATTGGATTATCGTGAACTCGTAGATGCTTGATATCAACATCTTCACACCAACGAATGATAGGATTGCGCCTAAACCGTATTTTAGATATTTGAGGTGCTTCAAAGATCCTCTTATGGCAAAGTACAACGATCTCAATCCAAGTACTGCGAATATGTTGGATGTGAACAGAACGAATTTGTTCGTGGTTATGCTTAAAACAGCAGGTATCGAGTCAAGTGCGAATACCACGTCGGTCAGTTCGATGACTATCACACATATCAGTAACGGGGTCGCCATCTTTATCCCGTCCCTAATGGTGAAGAACTTATCCTCGTCCAGTTCTGGACTGCAGTTTATATGCCTTGAAAGTAAGCTAGCTATTTTCTTACCCGAACCTCCGTCATCCTTCCCGAACATCGTTTTTATCGCAGCGTATATAAGGAACGCTCCGAAAACATACATCAGGATGTCGAATCTATCTAGAAGTTCCGCTCCTGCGAATATGAATACGAATCTAAAGAATATGGCACCGATGACGCCGTAGAACAGGGCTTTGTGCTGGTAATCATCCGGTATTGCGAACATTGAGAATACCAGTAGGAATACGAACATATTGTCCACACTGAGGGACTCTTCAACAACATAACTGGCAAAATATTCCATCCCTATCTGGGCGTCTCTAGTGATCCATATATATGCGCCAAAAACCAGGGCTATGGATATCCATCCAGCCGTCTGTTTCAATGCGGATTTCGTGGTAATGTGTTTGCCTCTACGATTTATCACCCCGATGTCCAGAGCTAGCAATATAGCGAACAGGATAAAGACGCCTGCCCATTCCCATAACTCGGCATCTGCGAACATCGTCATGAATTCTTACCAGTAAAACAGTATTATAAAAACATAACTTAAATGTCCTACGCATTTGTTATTAATTTTTACTCATAAAGTTATTAACGCAGATGTCGATAGATATCTTATGGCGATAATCAGTATTTCTCTAGATGAAGAAAGTATGGAGGTTCTCAATGAGATTCAGAGTGCTTATTCATTGAAGGGACGCAGTGAGGCCGTTCGGTTATCCATACGTGATGCTGGATCAAAGGTTAAGGAAATAGAAGAACTTGAAGGATACATTGAAGGCGTAATGATAATCGTACGTGGTGATCATATAGATCCCTGGATGAGTTTGATACAGGCCAAATATGAATGTTCGATAAAAACACTGATGCATTCTCATCTTTTGAACCGTAAGTGTCTGGAAATAATGGTAATATCCGCGGAATCTGCCAAGGTCCAGTCAATGCTTAAAGAAATACAGTCGGCAGCGAAAGCGGACTATATCAAATTCGTAAAAAGTTGAACCTAATTAAGGTCAGTGCTACACTTTTTATATGGTATAAGTCATTGTAATAGACGGGATGGGATACCCATGAGTTTTCACTCGGACAAGAATAGCGCTAGCACTGTAAAGTTAACTTTATGGGATCGTCTTTTTAGAGGAAAGGGCGGTTCTAAAAAGCGGGACCTAGGATCGGAGAATGGACGTCAGAACAGGACCTCTACGAGGCCGACAAAAAATCTAGATGGCGTAGGCTATCTGAGGTATGGTCTTGCGGAAGGTCTGGATGTCTATATCTCAACGTCGAACGACGATCCTTTCATAGATTGCGATGAACCTAAGCCTGACAAGACCGGAGGTAGATTTTTATCAAGGATGCTTGAAGGGACCTCTGAACCCGACAAGCTATTCAAGAATGCGTTACCTGAGGTAAAGTTCACTAAGGCTGATTTTGAAGAGAAGGTCATATTTAGGGACGAATCTAAAAATATCGTGACGCCACAGACCGCCGTCACATCTTCCATAGAGACGGATACCATAGAAGGCTCGGAGGTCATGGATTTCAGTGAAGAGCCACTGTATGATATAGAGCCTGTTGGGAACGACGGATCAGTTACATGGGACAACGTCGAAGACATTTACGAAATGGACATAGAAAGACTTCCCTTTGCTCCTGCACGCATAGAACCCTTACCCTCCGAAGTCTGCCTGCCGAAGGAAGTGACTGTCGAAGAATCGAAACTTGTATTCGTTCCCGCACTTCCGTCGACATCAAAGTATTTGGAAATCGCCCCACCCCCTGTGGTATTGGCACTTCCCTTCTCTTCGCAAGTTCTAGCGGTGGCAGCGCCAGCCGAGGTATTCTTGTTATCTGAATCACTAGCTTCTGATGAGGAGATACGGGCTGCACTAGAAGGTACTGAAGAATCGGCCAATGCGATGATGGCCACGCTCCCCTCTGGACTTTACACAGAAGGGGTGGAACCTACCGCCGATGCCGTCACTTTCGAAGAGGACGTTATCTCTGTTAACGCCAGTTGTCCATTACAGGTGGCAGAGACATCTTCCTCTGTGGAGGAGATACTCGTTGACTATGTAGATTATGTAGGATACGACTTTCTCCCTGAGGTCACCAAACCGGTTAGACGCGAGCCTCGTACCTGTGAACCTACGATATCTCAGATGCCCGAATATATCGAAATCGACGACGAGGTCTCCGGTATGATGATACTCACCATACCGGAATTGGCATCCGATGTCTTTGAGATCTTAGATTCGTCATTCATACGCGAACAGGAAATTCCTGAGGACGATATGGAGACGCTAGGTATATCTATCGACAGTTCCAGGAACATTGTAGATGAATCTATTGACATAGAACCTATGATCGGCGAGGCATTTAGGGCGGCAAGGGTATTGTCTGTTGCACTTTACGAAGATATCAAAGAAAACGTCCCATCTATGCTGATTACAGATGACGAAGTCGAAGCACCATCGATGATCAGACCCATCCTGAATGTGATGTCTGAGTCTGAAGGGGTCTATGTAGAAGTTCCTGCAGAGGTTCTTGAGGAATCACCAAAGGTCGAAGAGGTTCGTACTATCAGGCCAATGATATCTTTCATATTCGGTAATGGAGCGAAGACACGTAGTTTTTACTGAGGGATAACAAAACCCAAAAACCACTTTTCATTTTATAATAGTATTTTATAATAGCGATTTATTTAGAAATTATGGATATACTGTCGATTCTAATAATGC
>CAYJDU010000071.1:0-5230 GCA_964369035.1 uncultured Methanomassiliicoccales archaeon
CGGTACAGCCGCCGATATCAGCAGGTCCCCTGTTCAAATCAGGGGGTGGGGACCACTTATCATTTTATTGCCATTTACAGCTGGTCCTAGGGGCTCAAAATATTTTCTGGCCTCTTGACCGTGAGGTGACTGATGATTCCTCTAGCGGTCTTCCCAGCGGCACCTGCTTAAAAAATAACAGCACAACTAAGAATCTTTATTACAACCATCTGGAAATAAACGGGAATGTAATCGATAACGTCTATCGTTGATACTTATGCGGATATCATCCCATCTTTCCGACGATCCTTAGAATAGATTCTGAATCAATCCTATACCCATGGACATATTGTAATCAAGAATTCGTTATCTCTGTGGATATACTGTAATGTATCCAAGTGTGTCCTTTGATCGCTCGAGGGATAAAGAATACCGACATAACTACGATAATGAAAGGATGGATTGCCATTCTCCAGGATCCTAGATTAATGACCTTGTGATAACAGTCGCATCCACATAGATATCGGACGACTGACGTCCAACATACGAAGGTCGCTGGATATGTCTTATCAAAATCATTTATCGATGGACATAGATTTTATTTGTTGGAAATTACTACATTTCCGAAAAACACACGAGGAGATTTTTCAAAACCTTCTTCCCCTTCTTTGAAATATCTGTGATAATGATTGAAATCATACTTATCACCGTTATGAAGAATCGGTTGGATCTCTTTATTCCCCTTGGCTAAATTGAAAGCGTTCTCTTTATCGTATGTGTACACGTTTAGAGCACCTTTTATTTCTTTACCCCATCGTATACTCATTATTTTTCTAGCCAATTCCATTGTTATCGGTTCTGTTGAGATCATAACCCCATTAGGAAGATTCTCTTTCCCTCTGGTGTGGTCATGACAATAATAAACCAAGAAAACTCCGCCATTCTTTCTACGTTCCACCGCTGCGGCGTTCATCTTTGTCATTCTCTGCTTTTTACCGCCGAACTCCGGAGCCAACTCTACTTCATCCGAATCAGGATAGTAATAACATCCGGACGACGTCATACTACCGCTCCGCTTTAATTTTCTGAATAACTGACTGCCGACTATGAACTCCTGTCTAAGGACCATAAAGACTATTGCAATCAATATCAAAATGATTATCGCAATAACCACGTTCAGCACATTCACAGGTTCCTTATGTGTCTGGGACATTAATATATTTTTCATTTAAATCTAATAGGAAGGCACAGGTATCCATGGCGGTGAACAAAGTTATTAAACAGCTTTAACTGAATACATACCCGAGGTCTATGTTATGAAAAAATGGAGATGTACTGTTTGTAATTATATTCATGAGGGCGATGAACCTCCTGAAAAGTGTCCTCGGTGTGGATCTCCTCGAGAGGTGTTCGTTCCTTACGAAGAAGACGTTGAGGACGTGATCTCCGACATCCATCAGACTAATGGCGATACAGTAGCCGATGTTGTTATTGTCGGCTCAGGAGCGGCCGCTTTTGCCGCGGCTATTACAGCGATAAGCAAAGGGTCTAAGGTCCTGATGATCGAGAAAGCCGATAAGATAGGGGGAACCACCCGACGCTCCGGAGGAGGATATTGGATCCCCAACAACCAACACCAGAAAGCAGCTGGGTATAATGATAACAAGGACGACGCCTTCCGCTATATGGCCAGATACTCGTATCCTAATAGATATGATCCCAAAGACGATAAGTACGGCCTTACCGAACATCAATTCGACCTTATCAACTCGTTCTATGACAATGCATCTGAGATGGTCGATCATTTCGAGAATATCGATGTGTTCCATTCCATGATAGGCGTGAGTTGGAACGGTAAGGGTTATAGCGACTACGGAGACAATATTCCCGAGAACAAAGGTATCCGCGGACGACTTTTATTCTCAAAGAACGAAAAGGGAGAGATGAGTTACGGTTTCAACCTGATCGCTCTTTTCGAGAAATGGGCTATAGCTAACGATATCACCATAGTGACAGGTTGCCGTGTTACGGACGTGATCGAAAGGGATGGGACAGTGATCGGAGTAGAAGCCGATCAGTCTGGTAAAAAATTAAGATTCCTTGCGCGACAGGGAGTCATGTTCGGGACCGGCGGATATTCGCACAATGCCGAATTCATGCAACAGTTCCAGCCTGGGCCCATATACGGCGGTTGTGCGGTACCGAGTAACACAGGGGATTTCATACCTATCGCAGGTAAGATAGGTGCTCAGATAGGAAACACACGTGGTGCGTTCAGAGCAGACAGTCTTATCGAACTGTTCTTAAAGGACTCGACTGACCTTACCAACATCTTCTTCATACCTGGAGATAACGCTATCCTTGTGGACAAATACGGGAATAGATACGTAAATGAGAAACGTAATTACAACGATAGAGGAAAGAGACATTTTGAATGGGATGAGATGAAGGCCGAATACAAGAACATGCTCACTTTCCTTATAGCAGACCATCGTACAGCCACACTTTGGCAGAACGATGCCCCTTTCCCCGCAAAAGGAGATGCCTTGCCTGATCATCTGATAACTGCAGGGGACCTTGATTCCTTGGCCGACCGAATCGCCGAACACCTTAAGAAAATTTCAAAGTCCACAGGTAATTTCTCATTGGACCCTAAGTTCAAGGACGGTTTGAAAAATACAGTTAAGAAATTCAACGGATACGCTAAAGACGGAAAAGATCCAGATTTTGATCGCGGTAAGAATAACTACGATTCAGAATGGATCACCGTACCCTCCGCCGGAGTCCAATGGCCAGATAAAAATAGTAAAAACATAACCATGCATCCCATCGAGGAACCGCCATATTATGCTGCGATCCTTGGATCTGGTACATTGGATACAAATGGTGGCCCGGTCATTGACGGTAAAGCTAGGGTGCTTAGATGGGACCAGGAACCGATAGACGGTCTATATGGGGCAGGTAACTGTATCGCATCACCTACGGCAGACACATACTGGGGTGGAGGTAGTACCATCGGCCCTGCGATGACCTTCGGTTACATAGCCGGGAAACAACTTTCCGCGAGAGACAGAAAGGAGTTTGATGTATAATGTCGGAAGAAAAAAGTATAAAGATCCTGAAAGGCGGAGCATACATGGTCTCCGGCTCTGTACCGATATCTGAAAAAATAGTTACTCCTGAAGGTAAAGGATATATCTGGAAGGACGGGAATGAATTGGAGCAGAAGGAAAAATACGCCCTATGCAGATGCGGCCGTACCAAAAAAGCCCCGTTCTGCGACGGTGCTCACAGTAAAGGGATCCCTTTTGGAGGAAAAGAGAAGGCGGACATGAGGCCGTATGAACTTAGGTCGAAGACCATCGAAGGTAAAAAGCTGGACCTTAAGGATGACGGCCGTTGTGCTTTCGCTCGTTTCTGTCATACCGATAGAGGGGATGTATGGACCCTGGTGAAGAACTCGGAGGATCCCGATGACCTCAAAATAGCCATTACTGCGGCCAACGAGTGCCCAGCGGGAAGATTTGAGGTGTACGATAAAGAAGGTAACCTGTACGAGGAGAAAACAGAACCAGCGATAATAGTCGTACAAGATCCAGAGAAGGGTTGTAGCGGCGGTTATTATGTTACAGGTGGAATTAAGCTAATATCCTCGAACGGGGATACATATGAGACTCGCGATCGTTATGTGTTATGCAGGTGCGGTATATCTCAAGATATGCCGTTCTGTGATGCGGGTCACATAAGCCGTCGATATAAAGATAACAAGAGGTAAACATATCATGACAAAAAATAATCACAGCAGACCAATCTTGCTAAGTTTATTCGCAATATTGATGATATTGAGCGGGATATTAATTGCTATAGGTGGAGCATTGCTGATGGCAGGAGGGGCTATATCCCTTCCAATAACCCAACCGGAAGGTATCGGGATTCTGGCTTTCGGTGCATTGGTCCTATTAGGGGGGATACTGAGTGTTCTCGTAGGGTTAGCGTTATTCTCTGGTAAGAGGTGGGGTTGGTGGTTCGCCGTCATCATGACCGCCCTGACACTGATATTTAATATCATATCTTTGAACTACTTTGGGCTGATTCTATACCTGATCGTATTACTATATCTATTGTCAAAGAACACAAGAGGCTGGTTCGAGGTCTAATCAAAATATCCATAGAAATAGAGATACCACTTGCCCTATAGACGCGGGGGCAAGTAAACATCTTACAATATCCTTAATTACACTTCTAATGGAAACAACAAAGACTCATTTGTCAAAGAATGCGTATCATCGTTGTATGATATGAGTTGCGGCGATCCCTTCGCATAAGATGCATTTATCTATGGTTGCCCCTAAAGAACGTAAAATGTTAGTTCAGAGCCCCATTAGAAAGTATCTATGGGAACAAAAACATCGCTAGCCCTTACGACCATTACAGGGCATTTAGAATATCGTACAACTTTCTCGGCTACACTTCCGACACGGAGATCAAAGAATCCGCTGTGTCCAAGGGTACCTATGACCACCATGTCATAATCCGAAGAAAATTCGATGATCTCCTTATGAGGGACACCATCTACGATTATCGGATCCACGCTTAGACCTATGGCAGAACCTTGGAGTATGACTTTACCCACTGCCGCTTTACTGACGTCGTTGAGTCTCTCTCTAATCTCGGCAGAATTGGTATGAGGGACCTCCCTGATGTCATTGACGCTGATGGTAGAGACTTTCATACCTAGACGGTAAGCCAAGCGGAGCCCGCTTCGTATGGCTGCCTCGTTGGCCTCACTTCCGTCAGTGGCAATCAACATTTTGCCCATCTTTATTTTGCCGTCTTCATCCTCTGATTTACGAACCACTATCACAGGGCCGTATGCCAGTTTGATCACTCTTTCGGCAACGCTGCCGCCTAACCACAGTGAAAGTCCAGCCCTTCCTACGGAACCCAGCACTATGGCCGTCGCACCGATGTCGTTAGCTTTCTTAACGATGTCTACGGCAGGCACGCCGAAAACGATCTCAGATTTCACTGGTATCCCTCTCTTAGTTGCCTCATCCACCGCACTCTGAACAGCCAGTTCTCCGACAGTCGGTTCGTGACACCTTTCTTTTAAAGGTACATCGCTGACATATATGACAAAAACTTCAAATTTTAATGCGGATGCTAGGTCAAGGGCGTATTGCATCATTTCTTCGCCGACCTTACTACCATCGGTTGCTATCAGGATTTTAGACAAAACTCTATTCTCCGA
>CAYJDU010000072.1:0-5144 GCA_964369035.1 uncultured Methanomassiliicoccales archaeon
AGAACAATCTTTGATTTCATGAAGGCATGCAATAGCTATTCAGATAAATCGTTTTCCGCTGTATCTCACACACATTTTATAAGTCAGTAGCGGGATTAAAATTATTGGTGCACAGAATGGACCGGAGAATATTAGAAAAAATCGAGAAAATTGTAGGAAAGGATGGCTATTCCACGGATTCCGCGATCCTATATACCTATGGTTTCGACGCTTCGATCTATCACCACAATGCCGAAGTGGTAATACAGCCGAGGACGACCGAACAAGTTTCTGAGATTATGAAGATCGCTAACGAAGAGAAGATACCTGTGACCCCCAGAGGAGGAGGTACAGGACTCTGTGGCTCGGCGGTCCCTATCAAAGGCGGTATCGTACTTGCGATGCAGAATATGAACAGGATCAAGAAAGTCAGCGTAGCTGATTTATGGGTGGAAGTAGAGGTCGGGGTGATCTACGAGGACCTTAACAAAGAACTGTCCAAACACGGGTTCTTCTTCCCTCCGTCCCCTGGCTCGGGTGAGGCATGTACTATAGGCGGTATGGTGGCAACCAACGCATCTGGGATGAGGGCCGTCAAGTACGGCGCCACAAGGGATGCGGTCCTCGGACTTACCTTTGTTAAAGCGGACGGGGAAATCGTACAAACGGGTACTAGGACGATCAAGGACTCCTCCGGCTATCAACTGGCACGTTTGCTTTGTGGTTCCGAGGGGCAACTCGGAGTCATTACAGAAGTTATACTGAAACTTACGACCAAGCCGAAGAAATCGGCTTCCTGTATATGTGCTTTCAATGACGTTATGAGTGCAGGTAAGTGTATCACCGATTTAATTGCAAAACCCATGATTCCCTCTTCTTGCGAGATTATGGATTCCCTTGCGATATCTGCAGTCAACAAAGCACGTGGGAACCCGTTACCTGACTGTAACTCGTTGATAATCGTCGAAGTAGATGGCGAGACGGAAGATATTGTCGACCGTGACCTGAAGATCGTGGAGGATATGGCGAAGCAGAACAATGCCATCAGTGTTACAGCCTCTCATGATAAAGCGGAGATAGGCAAGTGGACCGATGCAAGGAAATCCGTTATGTCATCCCTTTCAGCGTTAAAGCCAGGATACGTATCGGTATCTTTAGCGGACGACATGGGTGTTCCTATCTCCAAGGTCCCTGAAGCCATCAACGCCTTCAGGGAAATCGCAGAGAAACACAATGTCATAGTGGCAACGTACGGTCATGCATCAGACGGAAATCTACACACTAAGATGATGTTAGACCCTTACAGCAAAGATGACTGGGACCGGGGTATAGCTGCAGTGAGCGAGATATTTGAGAAATGTATCGAGCTGGGCGGAACGGTAACTGGAGAACACGGTGTGGGTATCGCGAAAGCTGTGGATTTCAAGAAGGAGAGGGCGACCAATCTTAAGACCTATAAAGAGATTAAGAGAGCGATGGACCCTAACAACATCCTGAATCCTGGTAAGACATTTGATTTCGAGGGCGACCCCTTGAAGAGTCTCAGATATCCTTGTAAAGAGTGCCAGTGAAACCATGGGGGTAACCCCGCCAACCTTTTTCTTATAATTTTGTATGACAATTATTCCTTAAAAATCAATATGCACTTAGACGTTCTAATTGAAATTCTGGATTCACAATAGTCCTACAATAAAATGGAAATTTATTCTGAGGCCTAAAGTAAAGTATCGGTCGGAGGCCGACCAGATTCACATATTCGAATGTTATCAGGCCAAATATTGATTTATTTCATAGTTTTATTTTACATGTACACGTTGCGTTTCCCATATTTGTATCTCAAGGAAAAAGCAGCAGTATCGTTCGCGTAGGATGCAGTAAGATCCAAATAAAAAACATTCGATCAATAAAATTATAAATTTAGATTTTTATTGCCGAAGAGTTCAAAATACGAATAAAGTATCAAATACAGCACAGCACAATGAAGTAATCATCCTGATACGACTTGTATGTTCGGTTGCCTGTAAGGGGGCCACCATGGTATACGGGCAACGGATATTCTCTCATTGATGATCTTACGACTCTCATTGTTTTTTCATATTTCTATCTGATAACTCTACTATAAAAGTCGGAAATCTAATCATATCTATTTTTGTATGATGTGCTTTTATTGCATTTTTAACATTTTTCCCATTTCTGTGGCTGCTTATTTTGTTATTTTACGTAGGTCGCCGACATCGATAATGTGGATCCATCAACAATGTCCACTTCCTTCTTTTTTACGTATGGGATATTGATTCAAAATAGCATTCCCAGGGTGAACAAGAATTCTATCCCGCCGGCCGCAATCATAGCTATCCAGACTGGGACGCTCCATCTTACTATCTTGGAACCGTCCAGAGGAGGCATGGGTATCAAGTTGAATATTGCAAGCATAGCGTTCAGATAAGCAAGGAAATTCAGTAAGCTAACGGTCCAAGTTCCAGTGACGAACTGTAATAAGAATATGGCTACCCCACTTATCACTATATTGACCATAGGGCCGGCGGCACTTATCACTCCGTTCTGTTTCTCATCAATGCGACCGTTGATATAAACGGCCCCTGGTGCGGCGATAAGGAATCCTAGTAAAGATATTGCCAGGGACATCAGTAAACCTCTGCCGGACATCCTGTATTCGGACCAAGCCCCATATTTTTGAGCAACAAATTTATGCCCCAGTTCATGAGGTATGAAACTTAATGTCACCAGTGCAAGGCATATCCCATAATTTAGAAGGAAATTTAAGATGAATCCTTCGATGCCCCAGCTCCTGCGGGTCAGGACAATGGTGAAAGCAAGGGACAGGACCAATACCGATATTCCGATCTCTATTATCTCACGACGACTGAATCTAGAACGTCCAAAACCCGGTGTAACGTCTATGATGTCGTATCCGCCTCTCATAAACTGAACATTGTCTTATTGTTTATAAATGTGAAGTCTGTTAATCGTCTAGGTAATATAATGTATAAGATCAACCCGGCTCATGGAAAGGAGGTCTGCTTATGGTGTGATAGTTGTGGCACACTCCTTCTGGGAACGTCGTGTTCACGGTGTGGCTCCAAGGGCAGATATTTTGAGATAAACAGTCCTGGCGACATACGCCCATGTTTTGCCGAATCTATGGATATACTCAGGGGGATATTCAAAGAAACCTTTGGAATATCCGAACCTATAGACGGTAAGGCGGTCTTTTTCAATAAAGTTCCAGGGGAGGACCGTACCGATGAGATAGTGGCACATGGCGTGGTTCTCGGTATCCTACGGTTCGATATGCGTCTGAATAAATTACTCGTGGAGATCAGGCAACCCGGTGCCGATCTCTTTGCAGAAAAGGCGACAAAGAACGTGATATCCTTCGCAGGGATGTCCGGTCATCTGAAGGGGAAGAGCATTCCTGGGTCCAAGGTCAGAGAGGTCTTGGGAAATTTCTCCGAAGGGGATTCAGTTATTTTGAAAAAGGCTGGAGGGAAGATTGGGCCAGGTATAGCACTGGTTCCAAGTGACGCTATAGAACAATCTGAAAAGTCGGTGAAGATCCGCGATCTCAACCCGGATCTTGAAAGGCCTATATCTCCGAATTCCGGTCGTCGGGAATTCATTGAAGCAAATTCTGAACACATCCACAGGATAACTTCTATCGCCGTAGCCGAGATACAGAGGTCCATAAGAGGGACTCTTCCCGTGACAGTATCCTTCTCTGGCGGGAAGGATTCTTTGGTGGTATGTTCCCTTACGGAGAAGGCTTTGAGGAAGAAGCCGATATTGATGTTCATAAACACAGGAATCGAGTTTCCTGAGACCCTGGATTATGTCGATGAGTTTGCGAAGGAAGGTGGTTACGAACTACTTGTAGCGGAGGCCGGTAACGCATTCAAGGAGAATGTAGATGCATTCGGTCCTCCCGCCAAAGATTTCAGGTGGTGCTGCAAAGTATGCAAACTCGGGCCGATAACCGAACTGATCGAAAGGAATTTTCCCGAGGGTACGGTGACGGTAGAAGGTAACAGGGCCCTGGAATCCTTCGCCCGTTCTAATACGCCTTTACTTTCAAAAAATCCTTTCGTACCGAACCAGACCAATGTGAACCCGATCCGTTCATGGCGGTCTGCTGATGTATGGTGTTTCATATGGAGCGAGGGCCTAAGGTACAATCCGCTTTACGATCGGGATTTCGAGCGCATTGGATGTTATCTTTGTGCTTCATGTTTATCCAGTGAGTGGAGGAACACCGCAAGGATACACCCCGATTTGTACGATGAATGGGAGGGATTCCTTTACGAATATGCAAAAGACCACGAACTCCCCCTGGAATATGTGGATATGGGTTTCTGGAGATGGAAGGCCTTGCCACCGAAGATGATCTTGTTGGCAGATCAACTGGACCTTCATCTGAAACCTAAAGCGGTCTCCGGTATATCCATGGAAATGTTAAAAGGGGCATCCGTGTGCGAAGCAGGAGGATATTCCGCTGAAGCAGTGATAACGTTACCGAGGAACCGTGACTTCTCATATATCGTGGACGCTCTAAGGACCGTAGGTGAGGTCAAGTACTCTCCTGATTTTGAGATAGCCGTTGTAAGGAACAACAAAGGCACCGCTAAAGTATTCGGCGGAGGGCAGATATCGGTGATATCGCAGAACCAGAAGAGTGTGGAGAATCTTTTTGAATCCGTCGTCAAGGCGATGGTCAGGGCGATGATGTGTACCTCTTGCGGGATATGTGTGAAGAGCTGCCCTACAAATGCGATAAAGATCATCGGCGGTATGCGCGTGGACCCTAGAAAATGTAAATCATGTGGAGTATGTGCGAGGTCTTGCATGGTAATACATTACTACGATCGCTTGGTCGAAGAGCAAAAGAGTCAAAATAAAACATCTGGCACTAAGTCCCGTAGAAGCAACAAGGGTTATAAATGACAAATATATGACTCTCCTATGGATATGACCTTGGGACTCGCAGCAGTAATAGGCATCGCACCTGCGATGATCCTGATGTATGCTGTACTTAGAAAATACACATATCCTGCAGTGGAGAAACCTTTTTTCAGTGACCCTTCATTCTTTGGATTGTTCGTGATCGGTATGATCTCTGGAACCATCTTATTCGCAGTATACACATATTT
>CAYJDU010000073.1:0-5137 GCA_964369035.1 uncultured Methanomassiliicoccales archaeon
AACAGACAGGAATACATTTTCAATTATTTTGGATGGAAGAAACCTGCATACTATCACTATGGGCTGGTTAACATCCCTGACTCGGTGCTCAAGACATCTGTTATCAAACAAGGCATCCAAGACGGCGAATATTCCGGATGGGATGACGTCCGTACTGGTACAGTACGTGCGTTGGAACGCAGAGGTATCCGTCCTGAGGCTCTGAGACGTTATTGGGTAGAGGCTGGGATGAAGTCAGTAGATATCCAGTTCGCTTGGGACAACCTATACGGGATGAACAGGGACATAATAGACACAGAGTCCAACAGATACTTCTTTGTTCAGGACCCGGTAAGATATGACATATCTGGCACGGATCTAATCTGTGGATGTGCTGCAATGCATCCTGATCATCCAGAAAGAGGGAAACGCAACTATACAGTTGACGGTAGCAACACTATATTCATATCCGCTAAAGATTCCAAAGAATTCTGCAATTTAGGAGAGATCAGACTTAAGGATCTGTGCGACATAAAGTACGGTACGCCAGCGATATACGACGGTAAAAACAAATCGGTCCTTAAGAAGGGGGTTCATGCAGTCCAATGGGTCTGTCGTGATAGCATAAAGACCAGGGTCTTAATGCCAGACGGTACTTTCGTCAAAGGTTTGACAGAAAGATCCATACTAGAAGAGAAAGGCGATACCGTTCAGTTCGAGAGATTCGGATTTGTCAGGATAGATAGTAAATCTACAGATGATATCCAAGCTATCTACACACATCGTTGATCAGAATATCGTTAAAAACAAGTTTGCTATGGACCCGATAGCTATCGCTGTACCCACGGATAATGTTGATATAACGATTGTCTCTTTCCACCCTATCTCACGCCACATTACCGCCACGGTGGCAAGGCAAGGCATGTAGATGGCCATTATAAGCCCGAATATGAAGAACTGCTCAGGTGTCATGAACAATGCTAAATCAGATATCCCTGCACTGAGCGCTATTATAACCAACATACCGATGGCCATCTCCTTCCTAAGTACGCCTGCTATAAACGCTATTATAAGTGACGCAGGAAGTCCCAGCATAACTACGGTCAGGAACGAAAGCGGATTGATTACGAAATCCAGTAGACCGTATCTCAACGCAATTTCAAGTAGTATACTTCCTATCACCAACAAGGGAAAAGCGATAAAGAAGAATTCCTTTATCCTACCCCATGTCTTGAATAACACGTTCTTTGCCGTAGGCCATGTAAGATCAGGTATCTCCATAGCAAGATTAGACGGTTCCTTTTTGAGAACACGGTTCATAGTTAATCCCAGCACCAACATAAGTGCCAGAACTACCATAAGTATAGCTAAAGAATAAAGAATACCAGAATATTGTCCTACGATACCGAATATGATTGCTAGTTGAGCAGAACATGGTACGCATATGACGATCAGCGTAGTTATGATTATTTTCTCACGACGGGACTGAATGGAACGAGTGGCCATAATAGCTGGCACATTACATCCGAGGCCCACCATCATCGGGATGAATGCTCCTCCGTGAAGTCCGAAACGGTGCATCGTTCTATCTAGTAATACAACAGCCCTAGGCAAATATCCAGAGTCCTCTAGGACACCCAATATTATGTAAAATACCAGAATATACGGAATAACTAACGTCAGTATAGCAAGTATACTCCCGTTCACCCCTAACATGATCGTTTCGCCTATCTCTCCACCGTAATTCAGACCGAGATCCACTAATGCGTCCCCTACGAGAGCCCCATAAGCATAATCAACGATCTCATCCAAAAAAGACCCAAGATAGATGATGGCCAAAAAGATACCGAACATAATGCCAACAAGAATGGGCATCCCTGTAGAGGGAGTTATCAATATCTCGGACAACTTGTCCTTACGAGTCATGGCACTAGTGTTCTTAAATTGTATTTTCCTAACTATAGCGTCAGAATAAGAATATCTGTCCCTAGCTATAGCAACGTCAGATGATTCTCCATATGTGAGTCCAAAAACATTTCGAAGTTCTACAGCAATAGTAGCTGCGTAGGGTTCTACATCTTTGATAAAGGACTTTGTGCCCTCCATCAATTTAACCGCCGTACCACGGGGATCGAACACCGTAGAGCCTAAGAAAGGTATTAATTCAGATATTGCTGACTCCAGACGATCGTTATATCTTATTTTGAACGAGGATGTAATTCCACGCCCTTCACAAACAGCATCCGCAAGGGCATCGACACCTTCCGACGTCTTTGCAGAAACGGGTATCACCGTGACCCCCAACATATTTTCTAGGGCCATAAAATCAGTATCGAATTTCTTAAATGCCTCGTCGACCTTGTTTACCGCTAATATTATAGGAAGTCCCAGTTCGATGACCTCCATACACAGGACCAGACTACTTTGCAGATTAGTTGCATCAGCCACGACTATGATGGAATCAATGTCTGGATTCTTTACCATCTCAAGGACAACGTCCTCATCATCCGAATTCCCAGACATACTGTACGTACCTGGTAAATCGTAGATCCGTACTTTGTAACCTTTCCTTACTATAACGGCCTCATCAATCTCTACCGTAGTGCCAGCATAGTTTGAGGATATGACCCCTACTCCAGTTAATCTTGAAAAAAGTGATGATTTACCTACATTGGGTTGCCCTACAAGGGCCGCAGTGAACATTCCATCCTGCATCAATCATCACTGATCTCCACAAAAACTGAAGAAGCTGTTTCTGAATCTAATGCGAATGTCGCATTACCGACGTTGACGACCTTGGGGCCGGTCTTCGATATATTACTGTAGATATACACTTCTCTCCCAGGGACAAAACCCATGGATATTAATTTTTTAATTATGCTAGGCTCTTCGCACCTTAAATGGGATATCTTTCCCGTCTCCCCCTGCTTCATATCACTCAACTTAGTGTTGATACTGCAGCCCGTTTTGGAAATACCGTATTCTTCACATGACTCACAATCGTTATTCGTCGGGGCTCCGATGATACGACATATCCTATGGGCGGACTCATCGGATATAGCATGTTCCATCCTATGGGCCTCTTCATGAGCTATACCAGGTTCTACATCTAAGATATCAGTAAGGAAACGCTCCATAAGATCATGCTTCCTGCGAAGCTTCTTGGCGTAATAAAGGCCACTATCGGTAAGCTCGGCACCGCGATACTTCGTATACTTGACAAGACCTTCATCAGAAAGTATCTTGATCATCTCAGATACACTGGAAGGGGATATTTTCATTTTATTGGCTAAATCGTTGGTCTTTACCTTACCTTCGCCTTTTGTGATTCGTAATATCTCGACGAGATAATCCTCACGACTGCCAGATATCATCATATTATGTATTAACGTCCAGTTAATAAATTTAGTCCTTCCTAAATATAAAGAAAAAAGATGGGCGGGGAATCTCCAGCCACTTTAATGTTTATTCTTTCTTTGTTTCTGCCCCTTTACGATTCTTTTCACGTTCGGCAGCCATCTCATCTAACATTTCCTGCTTCTCTTTTTCTAGAGTGTCAATATTATCGCAAATTGTCTTTATTTTCACGCAACAAGGCTTGTGATCGAAGACCTCGTCGTTCAAGAATGCTTGAAATATTTTATCGCCTAATATCGATTTCATCTCATCGACCTCTTTCCTAAGGTCTTTGATCTTACTATTGTATTTACTCTCATCGAGTCCGGCACCGATCTTGATATTTACATTCTTAACACTAGCAGTAACTTTATCCATGAACCCCAAATTAATTCACCAGCTTCTAATGAGAATATTCCTTTAATAAGTTTTGTGCCCGTGGATAACACGGGCAAATAGTTTATGTGGCCTCAAGAAACGAGTTTGTGATACTCGTATGCAGGCTCTCCAGCATTGAAACAGAATTGTATTGTATCAAACTGCTTTTTTAATGCCTTCACATCCATCTTTACCTTGGCAGGATCCTCTTTGTTTTTAACCACACGTGCGATGAGCTCAGCGACCTCTTTCATTTCGCTTTCCTTCATACCCACCCGGGTCATCTCCTGAGAACCTAATCTTAGTCCAGATGGACGTACGGCGCTTGTGTCCCTTGGAAGCATGTTCTTGTTACAGATGATGTTCGCATCCTCTAAGAGCTGAGCACAATCTTTTCCACCACCGAACTCTGATACATCGACTGCTATGGCGTGAGACCTAGTAAAGCCAAGATCAGGGCAGAGCACAGGTATCCCTAACTCGTAGAGCGATTCACCGAGCTGACGAGCGTTCTTGCATGCCTGTAAGGCGTAATCCTTAGCAAAGACGTCCATCTCTGCCAAAGTCACCGCAAGAGCGGCCATGGCGTGGAGATGGTGGCTTGAGGTTACTCCAGGGAACACGGCCTTCTGAAGTTTCTTCTCTTGTTCGTCCGTAAGGTTCGAACCTAAAAGTAATCCATGGTTAGGTCCAGGGAATGTCTTGTGTGTTGAGGATGAGATTATGTTGACCCCTTCTCTAAGAGGGTCCTGGAACTGTCCACCTGCAATGAGCCCCAGTACGTGAGCGCAATCTTCCCATACGAGGCAATCAATCTCATTGAACGTATCTTGAAGCTCCTTAAGCGGCGGAGGGAATAAGAACACGGAAAGTCCGAATTGAGCAACTTTAGGCTTGACCTCCTTAAGCATCTTGATGGTCCCGTCAACATCGATGTTCATATTCTCTTCATTGAAAGGATAATTAACCGAATTCACTGCCCTCTGGCCAAAAGCTCCGAACTCACATGTGGATATGTGTGCTCCCTGAGCTAACGCACATGTGGTTATCGTATCACCAGGTTCGGCGAAAGCGAATAGGATGGCCATATTTGCTACCGTTCCCGAGATGGGCCTAACGTCAGCAAAATCAGCGTTAAACAGCTTTTTTGCAAGCTCTGTGGCCTTGATTTCAACTTTGTCCACAAAGGTATTACCTTGATAGTAACGCTTACCTGGAAGCCCTTCAGCGTACCTATCCGCGAAATCTGATATGAGCATCTCTTTTGCCAGGGGGCTCATAAGATTCTCGGAAGCGATCATAGGGATGGATTCTTCGAACCATTTGTTGTGGTTCATTACCTGCTCTCTGATGTATTTTGCATCCTCTCGGGTCATGTTATCAA
>CAYJDU010000074.1:0-5103 GCA_964369035.1 uncultured Methanomassiliicoccales archaeon
ATCTAGACCGTGTGAACACAATATTGTTTTTCATTAAATAACCTTACGATTTTTACATCTCGATTTAAAGGAAATATTGAAAAGGTTTTGTTAAAAAGGATTAAGCCTCCCTTTTCAGGAATATAATCCATCCTGCTATAAGCGGGACTATTCCCCAGATAAATAACGCAATTAACGGCTGAGATACCAGGACTGTAACGGTCGCATCCATTATAAACGTTATACTTTCTGAAGCCTTATCCAGAATATACCAATGATTTCCACCAGGTACAGCGAGCATAAGGATGATCGTCATCATCATCGGAACCATGGACACTAAGAAGAACGTCATCAGTGCCGATATACTACCTTTTTTGGAGATACAGCTGAATAACATCGCTAGGCCAGATACAGCGAATATGTATGCCATGGTCAATCCTATGGAAGCCAATACACTTGAGTCGATCACCCCAGCGTCTCCACCGAGAATCAGAGAATGCAGGATTCCGATACCATAGTAAAGTAGTACCACAAACAGGGTCACCAAATAACTTGCCAAGAACTTGCCAACGAATATGGTAGTCTTCTTTACAGGTCTCGTGAAGAGTAATAGATAGGTCCTTTCCTCAAATTCAGAAACAATTGCGTATGATGCGAAAAGAACAGCGCCCAACAAGGAGATAAATGGCACCCATAAAGAATGTAAAGTTATTATGGATATTATTCCAAATTCTCGAGCTAGGTTACTTGGGCTAGGGTTGAACATCAGGTCCGAATATAATGCCGTCAGGACTATGTTGATAGTAAGGAACAACGCAGCGAGTATCACTAGAAGAAGGATCTTCCTTCCTCTGAAGAACTTCCGCATCTCATTCCCGCCTATAACGAGAACCTGTCTCATATCATCCATTGTTACGCTTATGTTCCTCTTCCCTTTTTTAGTGGCCTCAGACATGTTCATCTGGACTCCTTGATAAGACTGAGATATTTTGCCTCAAGTGATTCATTCTCATATAGATTGTAAGCTCCGATACCTAATTCACTTATGTGTTTGAAAAATTCAGGACTACGGGCGACCTCGGATGATACCATCGTCTCTATGTCGTTCCCAAGAATGGATGCGGATACTACCTCGGGTATAGAGGTCACCAGGGAGATATCCTGTTGCGTCGGGTTGTGGTCCAACTTGATAACGATCTGTCTGACGCCTGCATCTGAAGATATTGCATCGATGGTATCATTAAGGATCAGTTTTCCATAATTCAATAGTGCCACGTGATCGCAAAGGTCGTTGACCTCATGAAGCATGTGTGAGCTCATAAGAACGGTGACATCCTTCCCGTGCCTGATATTTTTAAGGACATGACGCATTTCCGCCATTCCTCTTGGGTCTAGACCTGATGTAGGCTCATCGAGTATGATGATACTTGGATCTCCGAGGAACGCTTGACCAAGAGCTATCCTCTGTCTCATCCCCTTTGAGAAAGTACCGATCTTCTTGTCCTTCCATTCGGTCATCTTAACTGTCTCAAGGATCGATGATGTCTCGGCGGAGATAGATTCCGAGGTCAAACCGATTATCTGTCCTATCAGTTCGAAGGTCTCCACTGGCGTAAGATAAGTATAGAATTCGGGGGTTTCGACAACAGTACCTACACCTGTCAATGCCGACTTGGGGTCTTTGGTAACGTCTATGCCGTTTATGTAGGCCTCTCCTGATGTTGCGTCAATCAGATGAGTCAACATTTTTAAGGTGGTGCTCTTCCCTGCACCGTTGGGGCCCAAAAGCCCTGTGAAACTGTTCTTTTTGATATTCAGATTAAGATTATCCACTGCAGAAAAATCCCCGTACTTTTTTACAAGGTTGATAATCTCTATAGGTTCGTTCGCGATAAGAAATCACTCCTGTTTGTAATCAGAATAGGATACTTATAGGTTACCGAAGTCATATAAATGACATAGATCGACAATCGGGAAGGTCATAAAATGAGGATTAAGCCGATAGATAAATGATTAAATGACCAGGGCAGTATCCCATCAATGCAAAATAATTTCTCTCCTGATAGTTTCTTTGGAAAGGTTTACGCTGGAAAAGAGGTAAACAACGATGAACCAGGATATGAGGAGTTCATAGAAGCACTGGAAAATGCAAGATCGATCTGCGTGGAATATAACGAGCCGAGATTCAGGACACCTGATGAATTGAGGGAGATACTGGGAAGATTGTTCTTGTATGAGGTTAAAGCTGAGACGATTATCTATCCACCGTTCCGATGTGACATCGGATTCAACATCAGACTAGGAAAAAACGTCCTGATCAACAGCAACTGCTTTTTCTTGGACTCTACAACGATAACGATAGGGGATCACGTGATGATAGGTCCGAACGTTACGATAGTGACCCCAAACCATTCCAGGGACCCAGTGGAAAGACGCAGGGTCGGCACCATCTCTAAACCTGTCCTGATTAAAGATGACGTTTGGATAGGGGCCGGAGCCATAATACTCCCTGGGGTCACCATAGGTGAAGGTGCCGTGGTAGGTGCCGGTGCTATTGTGACCAAGGATGTGCCAGCAGGTAAAACCGTTGGAGGTAATCCTGCAAGGATCATAGGTGAGAAGTAATGTTGGATCTATCGATCCCAGGTAATTATATATCAGGGAGCTTGACCGGGGACCTTACACTCTTTATAATTCCGATAAACATAGTGATGATATTAGCGATGATCTTCTGGGAACGAGCCAACCCCAACACTATCCTCCTGTGGGTGTTGGTCATGTTGATATTCCCACTTTTCGGTTTTTTACTCTATCTATTCTTCGGACAGACGTTCTATTCCAAATATGCGTTCAAATCCAAGGCCCATGAAGAACTTCGGGTCAGAACAAAGGTAAAGGATCTGGATATGGCCCTGAAGATAGACAGTCAGGCCTTAGATGAAGTACAGCCAGGGAGCAGCGAGTTCATCAGAACGATGCTGAACATCAGCCATAGCTACACAGAGGATAACGAAGTTAAGGTTTACGCGGATGGGCACATTTATTTCAGGGATATGTTCGAGGACATAAGGAACGCGAAAGAGACCATCAACTTCGAATTCTACATAATCCGTAACGATGAGATGGGGGATGCACTGTTCAACTTATTTACCAGGAAAGTCAAGGAAGGCGTTGAGGTCCGCGTCATGTGTGATGGTTTCGGTTTCGGCAAAGGGCCCAAGAAGACAATGAAGAAGTTCGTAAAGGCAGGAGGACATTTCACGCTGTTCCACAGCCGAGCCACATGCTTCCTGTCTCCTCGTAAGAACAACCGCAACCATCGCAAGATGATGATAGTGGACAGTAAGATCGGATGGACCGGGGGCCACAACTTCGGTAAAGAATATTTTGGTATGGGCCCTTTAGGACACTGGAGAGATACAAGTGTCAGGATCGACGGGAGTGCCGTTAACGGCCTACAGGCTAGATTTCTTATCGACTGGAGATACGCTACGAAAATAGATCTTACTATAGAAGAAAAATTCTACCGAAGTGTGCCAGGATACGGGAATAAGATCGTCCAAATCATCTCTGGAGGACCTGACGTAATGGAGAACAGTCCGATACACGCTCAATATATGATGCTGTTCACCCGTTGTAGGAAGACATTGTACATCCATACGCCATATCTCGTCCCTGACGAAGCCACCCTATCCGTACTGAAGATCGCCGCCACATCTGGCGTTGACGTCCGGATAATCATACCTGACAAGCCAGACCATCCTTTTGTTTATTGGACGAATCTCTACTATGCGAACCAACTGATGCTTGCTGGAGTCCGTGTGTACCATTACAAGAATGGTTTCGTTCATTCAAAAGCTATAGTCGCCGACTCGTACTACTGCTCTGTGGGTTCTGCGAATCTGGATGAAAGGAGCATGAAGCTTAACTTTGAAACGAACTCTATGATATATTCACGCGAAGTCGGGAGAGAGCTTTCGGAAGAGTTCATGAAGGACTTAGAACACAGTAAAGAATATACTTTGACAGAATTTAAGAACAAGAACCTAAGGGATTCATTTAAGGTCTCTTTCTTTAGACTTACGGCTAGCCAGCTCTAATCCTTTATCAACAGGAGGATTAAGACTTCTCCTAAGGTTCTTTATCGTCTGGTCCAGTTGCACAAAACCTACAGAAGGCGTATGTCGACAGAACTCCGTAAGGGATGATAGCCCCATGAAGGCCTTTGTAGGGAGATTTTTCTCTTTGCCTATCACGCAGTTACGTTTCTTTACGATGTTGTTCAAAAAACCGTCCAAGTCCGTTGAGTCCGAAACCGTCACAACGTTACCAAGTTCCGAGAGCAGATGTCCGTCCGTCCCTCCAGTTATCCCCAATCCGTATCTTTTTGCGGAATCACATGCCTCTTTGTTGGCCTTACGGGATATCCCTCCGCTTATGGTCTCAAAAGCATGAAGATTATCTACCTGGGACACAGGGATATAATTCTTCCTCACGCATATTTCAAAACCTTTGTTAGACCCCAGATATCCCATGGGATGAGCTGCGGAGACGACACAGTTCTCGTTCTCTAGAAGATCAAGGAGTTTTGATGTGGGCATATCCCTGAGGGCTATCCACTGACAACTCCTTATCCTGTCCTTGATGTAGTTGTCCCAGAATGTTTTGAGATCCTTCCAGTCATAGAAATAAGTTAAGATGTGCGGACCGTCAGAAGTGCTTATTTCCATCCCTGGGATGATAAGGACGTCACTTTTCATCTCGATGGCATCTAAAGCCCCTCCAATCTGGTTGTGGTCAGTTATCGCTACGCCGACGTTACGTTTTTCAGCCAGGGCTATAACGTCCTTGGTCTGCGTATAACTATCAGAATAATGGGTGTGGAAGTGCATGTCCGCACACATCAGGCCTGCCTCCAATATAGCTGGAATATCCGGTTTTTTGAACGTGCTTCTCTGATTCATCTCAAACATAGTTGCTTCCAGACCTCTTCCGATTCCGACAATATCCTATCGGTATCAAGAGTATTTATCCTAAAGTCTTCCATTACAAGGTCTCCCTGACACATCGTATGTTTAACGTTAAGACTGGATGCTGAATATGCTATGTTCCCGATGATGTTCT
>CAYJDU010000075.1:0-5040 GCA_964369035.1 uncultured Methanomassiliicoccales archaeon
CAATTTAAAACTGCATGATAATCAGCTAATGATTTAATATTCTTTTGTTACTATGGTACCATATGAGTAAGGAACTGCGTTATGATTGTGCCGTGGACGCCACTATGTCAGTGATAGAGGGCAAATGGAAAACAACCATAATTTGTCTGCTCGCTAGGCACGAGACCTTAAGGTTCTCTGAACTCAGGAGAAAGATACCGCCTATATCGCCAAGAATCCTCACCAAACAACTACGAGAACTGACTGCCGACGGTGTTATCCGACGTAATGAATTCGGAGAAGGTTCTTTGAAAGTCGAGTATTCGCTTACTGACCGAGGACAGTCCTTACGTCCGGTCCTAGAGGGATTGGTGACCTGGGGGATAGATAACATGTTCACCAAGATCATCGAAATAGATGATTGAACGTTGTTTCGTACAAGTTTCCCAGTTTGTTTAATAGATGAATTCCAATAGGGTCCTGATAAGATGAGTTACCGAGTAGATATCATAAGCACTGAAAGAGTGCGCGAGCTCAGAGATAAATATTCTAACAGGAATTTCTTCACATCGAAGGTCGATATCTCCGGAGTATGTTTTCAACTGTATACGGAGAACAGGAAATACATAGAGATGTGGACTGAGAATTTCTATTCCATGGGAGACCGCGTACGTTCTCATGCCAGAGCTTACGAAGTCACTGACCCAGACGAGGATTCACATGTGGATTACGATCCTTATACGTCGACAGTATTCATCTTTAATTTTGACTATTACGGATGGGTAAAAAGTATTGCCTTGGGCGTTACCGGTAACTTGTTGGAAGACGTCCATAACATACATTCCATCCACGGTGCTGCGATAGACATCGACGGCGCCGGCGTTACGTTGATCGCACCTTCTAAAACAGGTAAGACAACTCAATCCTGGGGACTTCTGAGGATGCCAAATGCACGACTGATATCCGATGATTGGTACTTCGTAGTGCTAGGTAAAGGTCGGCCTGATGCCCTTGCATCTGAACGTAACTGCTACATAGATGCTGATATCGGCGACGTATGGGAAGAGTACAAACCTTTGGTCGCCTGTACGGAATTCGACAACAAAGGTCGTTGTGTTGCGAACATAAGATGGGTCCACGGCGAATCTGCTGTGATGCCATCGACTTCGATACGTACGGTAATCTTCTTAAAACGTGATCATAAAGACCCACGTCTTGATACAGAATTCACTCCCGATCAAGCGATAGAGTACATGACTGAAAACGATCTATGTAACCCCCATCAGATGATCCGCACAGAAGAGAAGATGAAACTAAGGATGGAGTTCCTAAGGAAATACTTCAACGAGTGCAGGATGTTTTTGGTCAATACAACAACTCCTGCTGAAGAAACACAGGAAAGGATCAGAAACCTTATAGCGTTATGCCGTTCCTAAGTCTGACTGGAATACGTTGTGCCAGATTCAAAGAGTCCTCGCTTACGTCACAGGTATAGGCTGCAACTTCGACGCCTGCAGATACCGCATCCTCAAGTGCGGCCCCGAATTCCTCGTGCATCTTGTAGTTTGGCGTAAAGAATTCTGCTTCAGACATCTGTACGATGAACACAGCTGATGCTTTATATCCTTCAGAGATACAATGTGCCAGACCCTTAAGGTGTTTGACTCCTCTCTCGGTGGGGGCGTCAGGGAATAATACGACACCGTTCTCTTCTAAAGTCACCCCTTTGACCTCTGTAAATATTTTCATACCGTTTTCCTCTATTAAAAAATCGAACCTGGAATCACCGTGGACAACTTCTGACATTATTGATACTGGGTCTTCGTATATCCTGCCTTCGAATAATGATTCTTTGTAAACTTCGTTGGGTGCTTGGGAATCGATATTGATCAGCATATCGCCTTTGTATGCAGCGATCAGATCATAAGCTGTTTTTCTCTTCGGATTATCCGAGTGTGATAATATGATCTCTGCACCTGGAATAAGTATCTCTTTACATCTACCAGTGTTCTTAACGTGAGCGATGACCTCTTCACCTTCTAGGTCCACTTTTGCAATGAATCTATTCGGCCTTTCAATAAAGGTTGCAGAAACCGTCCTGGAATATCTCATCTTATCCAGCCTAATATATCAACATCTTTTCTGGATTTCACTGGCGTTTCCTTTGCAGGCTTTCCGAGTGTGAGTGTGGCAACATAAGTATAATCCCCTGGAATATCCAGGTCCTTACGGAATCCTTGATCTCGTCCGAGTCCTTGAGCGAATCCTATGAAGCACATGCCATAGCCCATGGAGTGCGCGGCTAGCATCATGTTCTCAGCGGCTAAGGATCCGTCCTCTGTGGGAGCTATACCCCTCGGAGAAGAGAAAATGAATATCTGTACTGGCGAATTGAAGAATATATTATATTCCTCATTAGAAAGCATGTTGATCACTCTTTCGTTAGGTTCACTCTTCATCTTCTCACGATCGAGCCTTATGGTCTTCGCTCGATCCGAGTAGTCCTTAGCCTTATCTTTATTTTCGACTATGGCAAAGGCAAGTGATTGCCGGTTCATCGCATTGGGGGCGCGGAAACCGAGTTCCAGTAATTCCTGTATAACTTCATCAGGTACCTTTTCATCCTTATAGTCGCGGACGGAAACTCTGGTATTGATATTCTTGATAACCTGATTCATACATCCGTATTGTTGATGTATGTAAAAACTGATTGCAGGGAAATAAGAATTAGGCGCGGAGAGAGGGATTCGAACCCCCGGGGCGAAACGCCACCGGTTTTCAAGACCGGCGCCTTAGTCCAGGCTGAGCTACCTCCGCGTATACGAATAATAAGGGACTCCATATTTAACCGAAACTATCAATAATAGTTATTCGGCCTAATTTTATCATAGATTTGCCTCGAACATATGTGTTTATTCCCTCGTAGTGACGGTATTCCCTTCTCTTGGCCACATCTTTTCACTATGACTTGTGAATGTGGAGAACCATATAGTTTCCAATATCAACGAGATAGCTCCAGGTATCGCGGCCTCGGCCATACCAGAAAGAAGCACCATGCTCAAGGATACGGCCATACCAGAATTCTTCCACACTGAGAACAGGACGTATATCATGCCCATGTCGCGGTCCGTCCCCTTTTTCTTAAGGACATATGTGATCACGATCCCAAGGACAAAAGTGCGGATAAAACAGGCAACTATGACCCAGATCACTATGTTCAATTCGGATAGGATATAATTCCTATTGGACCCGAGGGCCAGGAACATCAACAGTGCCATCATGATGTTTATAAAAATTATCTTTCCCCTTTTAGGTATCGTAAAACGTTTGAGGAACTGTGATGCCGTTAAAGGTATCGCTATGAAAAACGCGATGTACTTGAGTATCTCCAGTGGACTCACTGCTGAACCTAATATGATCCAACTGATCAACGGCGTGACCGCCAATGCGGCGATATATATCCCACTGGTCATAAGAACGGTGGCTTTCGTATTGCCTTTTAGATAAAGGGACGCTGATACAACGGAAACAGCGGAAGGCACTGAAGCTAACATGATCCAGCCATACCATATCGCGGTGCTCGAAGGTATGAAGAAGGAACCCACTAGGATAGTTATCCCTGAATTTATGACGAAGCAACACACTATACCCCAGAGGATAGGCTTACTATAGGCCTTCATATCGCTTTTACGGAACGTTAGTCCGTCAAGAGATATGCTCATCTGAAGGATGAGCACTATCATCATAATCGTAGAGGCTGACCCCCCGATAGAACCGAACAGCATCCCTGCAATGAATCCTATGGTTATCCATATCTTCAGGTTCGTTAGTACATCGACGATGGCCATCAGTATGTACTACAATAATGAAAGATTTATTCTTTACCGAAAAACTGCTCCGCTGCCTTGATGGGGTCCTTCGTGGAACATGCATCGATATCCGATGCGTATTTCGCTACACGTTTGTCCATGATGACACACATGCCCCGGTCCGTCTCATTACGTATAAGACGTCCGATAGCCTGTTTTAATTTCCTCGTCGCAGGGGCCTCGTTAACGAATTTCCATCCTGATCCTCGCCCGAACCTTATATCGAAGAGGTCAGAAAGTGCATTGGACTCCAAAGATGGAGGCGGATAAGGTATCCCGATTATTATGGCAAGGGACAGTTCTTCTCCTGGAAAATCCATACCTTCTGCAACAGAACCTCCCATCACACTGAAGAATACACCATTACGGCCTTCTTTGAATTTTTCCAGCTCCTCCATCGTACGTCTTGGTTGACCGGAGTGTTCCCAGTACATAGGACGTTGGATATCCCGTTCGAGGAACTCCCTCATCTTATTCATCATACGATAGGAGGTGAAAAAGACCAACGTATTTTTGTTCACTGCATTACATAGTTTAGCCGTCCTACGTTCGATTCTAGAGAAAATACTCGGGTCGCTGTTCATATCTTTGTATCTTGTTGTGACGTCGTTCATGTAGAGTACGAGCCGGTTCTCTTTTGGGAACGGGGAAGGATAAGTTTTACTGATCGTTCCATTGGGAAGTCCCATTGTTTTGATATACTGTTCAAGGGGACGTAAAGTGCCAGACATGTGTATCCCACCGTCCAGCCCTCGCATAAAATCAGAAACGTCCACAGGTTCGATACAGGCCGCGTACAAGAATTCGCCCTCCTCTGAAGCTTTGACTGATTTGATGTAATTGGTGCCTGTTGCACCAAGCCAACTTTGCAGTGAATCCGCAATGGTATCTATATCCGAGACTTTCTGCTGATTGCTTTCCGATAAGAGCCTTGACCTTTCTGACCCAATGTCCGCTAAGTTCGTTATTGCGACATCCAGACTCCTTTCGGTCACATTGAACTTTTTCATAAGGCCGTCTTTCAACACATCTCGATCGATCTTACCCTCTTTCTTCCCTATCTCTATCTTCTCGTTGGCGGTCTTTTTTATTATGAACTTTATTTCCTTGAGGAAATTCTCCATCTTAATGCCCTGACCAATGGATGTTGATTTGAACGTAGTACACTCGTCTATTGCAGCATCCGCCATAC
>CAYJDU010000076.1:0-4965 GCA_964369035.1 uncultured Methanomassiliicoccales archaeon
TCCATGGACTGAGTAAATAGTGGGAAGCTTCTTGCTACCAAATACACACCTGCCTTGACCATTGTCGCCGCATGTATCAACGCGGAAACTGTGGTAGGGCCGGCCATTGCGTCTGGTAACCAATCCTGTAGAGGGAACTGAGCACTCTTACCGATAGCTCCACCGAACAACAGTAGAGAAGCAATAATGATAAGGTCCGGGTTCACCGCAGCTATCATCGAAGGGTCGAAGATCGTCGTGAAGTCCAGAGACTGGAACGCGAACAAGAGAACGAATAATCCTCCCATAAACGAAACGTCTCCTAAACGTGTAACGAGGAACGCCTTCTTTGCCGCAGATGATGCGTTATCAGAAGCGTCGTCACCCTGAGGGTGCCTAAAGCTCCAGAATCCGATGAGCAGGTACGAGCACAGGCCCATAACTTCCCAGAAGATGAACATCATCAGGTAGTTGTTGGCTATGATGAGTCCAGTCATCCCTGCAAGGAATAAGCTGATCTCTGCATAGTATCTCCTCTTTCTCTTTTCCTGGTCTCCCATGTATCCGACGGAGTAAATGAAGATCAGCAAAGATACGACTGTGGAGAACAACAGCATGATGCATGTCAGTCCATCCACGTAATATCCCAGCGTTATCTCATAACTGCCGATGGAGAACCATGTGAACGATTCAGTTACGTGTCCGATCGTTGAATACGCGTCCCCTGTAAGGAACTCATATATCACGAGGGCGGAAAGTGCAAAGGTCAACAGTGCACCAAATACGGCAACGTAACCACCGTATTGTTTGGAACCTTTCGTCCCTGTAAGACCGATGATTACGAACATTAGTAGCGGAATCACCGGTATAAGCCATGTATATTCTATGAACATCTTACCACCTCAATTCCGTAAGATCATCTATTACGGTCGTTTTCTTTACCTTGTACACGTTAAGCATTATCGCTATGCCCACTGCGACCTCACAAGCTGCGACGGCCACTGTGAACAGGACGAACACCTGCCCCATTATCTCACCGTTAAATGCGGCGAAAGTAACAAGATTTATGTTAGCTGCATTGAGCACCATCTCGATGCACATCAGAACAATGATGACATTGTTCTTGGTCATTATCCCGTATATCCCTATGACGAAAAGGATCGCCGAGAACATGAGGAAGAACTCAATTGGTATCATCGTCGTCCACCTCCTCTTTAGCTACGCATATCGCACCGACCATAGCACCGAACATTATCAGTGATATGAGTACGATCAGGGGCCCATAGATCTCGAATAACACGAAGGTCAGCGAGTCTTCCATGATTTCCCCATTGGTATCATAAGGATCGAATGTCGGGAGATTCTCAGGAGATTCGTTCTCAACTAGTCCACCCCAGCCTGTGGCGAACACAGCGACCGTTAATACGGTCAAAGCCAGAACGGCAACGACTATCCCCGTCATCTTTCTCTTAGTCATCATTGTCATCACCTTCCGGTTTCATGATATATCTCCTGGTCAGCATGATGCTGAAAGCGAACAATATCGTGATGGCCCCAACGTATACGAACAACTGTATGACCGCCATGAATTCTGCTTCAAGGAAGAAGAACACCACGGCCACTATTACGAACACAAGAGCCAGATAGAACGCGCTACGCATAGGTTCTTTATCAGTAACGACGAAAAGGGCAGCAGTTATCCCGATCGCGGCTACGACCAGGAATGCAATCATGTCCCCGTTGGCCAAGATGTATGAAAGGATGTCAGAGACCTCATTTATGGCCCCGTCCAAGAATCCGAACATCAAAGCACCTCCTCTATGTGGATAGCGTCCTTCGGACACTCGATCACACATTTGTTACAACAAACACATATATCGTTCTCGAACAACGGGATGAGCTTTGGCTTTCCTCTAGCATTGACTCCTTTCTCTATCATAGTAACAGCCTCTGTAGGGCATACTTTCTCGCACTTCCTACAACTTATGCAAAGGTCCTCGTCGACCACTGGGTAATCAATCTCGTAGGGGAATATCCTCTTTTCTAGGTTCCCTGCGTCGATGTCCGATTGTAAGGTCATCTCGAGATGGACCTCCATCTCCGGTGTGGTGTCCTCGAAATTAAGCCTGCGGGGGTCCCAGAAAAGATCTTTCTTGAACAGTTCCGCCAACTCGTATTCCGGAGTTACCGTCATTGCGTTAGTAGGGCAGTATTCGGAACAGTATCCGCAGAAAGCACATCTTCCGATGAACACCTGCGGCCTCTGGACCATATTTCCCTCGTCATCCGGGACCTCTATCATCTTGATGCACCCGGTAGGGCACACCCTTTCACATACCCCGCATCCGATACACATATCGAACCTTAACCCAGGACGTCCACGGTAATTATCGGGTATCCATTCCTTCTCGTAAGGATATTGGATCGTTACCGGCCTGTGGATTATAGTCTTAGCGAATAACTTAAGAGTGACCCACAACGGCTTTACTATCCACAGTCTCCTGGCGGGATTTCTCGGATATTTATCCAAATATTTCATTGCCATTAGAAGAATCCTCCCATCTTGAGAACTATTGCAATTCCCAGGTTGATTATCGCTAGGGGCGTGAGGAACTTCCATCCCATGTTAAGGATCTGATCGATCCTAACACGGGGTAGAGATACCCTTACCCAGATCATAATAAAGAAGACGAACCAACCCTTGAACAGCTGTACCAATTCTGGGA
This sequence comes from uncultured Methanomassiliicoccales archaeon, assembly GCA_964369035.1. Classification (GTDB taxonomy): domain Archaea; phylum Thermoplasmatota; class Thermoplasmata; order Methanomassiliicoccales; family Methanomethylophilaceae; genus VadinCA11. The sequence goes on from CAYJDU010000076.1 coordinate 2,706, forward strand.
CTAGACTGTTTATACTGTCGGAAACGAATGGGAGATTCCATCCACCGAGGAACAGAAGCGATATCATTGCACATGAGGCGAATCCCCTAAGGTAATCCCCGAGCATGATAAGCCCCCATTTCATTCCAGCGTACTCGGTCTGCCATCCCTCTACGAGTTCTGATTCGGACTCAGCAAGGTCGAAGGGGGTACGCTCGGCTTCAGCACATGAACATGTGAAGAACACTAAGAATCCCAATACCATCGGGATTATGTACCACATGGTCTCGCCCTGAGCAGCGACAATGTCGCCGATATTGAATGTGCCAGCAAGTATACCTATTGCACAAACGGTTATAAGCATCGGGACCTCGTATGAGATCATCGACTGGGCAGCCCTCATTCCACCTATCAAAGTGTATTTGTTATTCTGAGCCCATCCTGAGACCAGGATGAAAAGTGGAGCCAAAGCATAAATCGCCATGACGATCAGGAATCCTGAATCGTAATTCACGATGAAGAACCTGTCCGAAAGTGGTAACATGCACGCAACGAGGACCGATGTCCCAATGATAAGGGAAAGGGTCCACTTGTAGGACATGTGGTCTACTTTCTTCGGTATCGTGTTCTCTTTCATGAAGGTCTTAAGACCATCTGCGACACACTGAAGGAAACCTTTCAAACCTATCTGGGTACCTCTCCTGTCCATGAATCTTCCAAGGAACTTACGTTCTTGCCACAGACATATGAGAACCGCGATGAACACTACGAGGAATATCACCACTACTAAGATGATTATCGCGAACACATTCACTACGGCGTCGGACATCAACCATATGGAGACATCGTTACCAGGGAATATTATATCGATCAACCATGCGATGAGACCACCTATTATCTGGTACAGGTTGTAACCTAGTTCGTAAACTATGTTGTGTGTCTCGTACGGATAATATGAGTTATTAGCCAGATCCGTATAATCTGCGTAATTAATCCAATCTTTCAATGAAGAAACCATCATATCACCTGTCCGTTTCTCCCATGCAGACATCTATCATAGCCATAACGGCCGGGACGTCTGCGACCCTACATCCTTTGACCATCGGCCTCGAAGCACCTATGTTAGAGAACAGAGGAGCGCGGACCTTAAGTCTGTAAGGCTTGTCGGTACCGTCGGATACCAAGTACATCAAGGATTCTCCACGAGGGTCCTCAAGCTTACAGAACGTCCTTCCAGCAGGTACTTTTGAGGGAACTTTAACTCTGAATGGAGCGTTCTTTCCGCATGCTTTGACTTTCCGCATAGCCTGCGTGATTATCTCACAGGACTGGAATAATTCCTCAATCCTGACCATGTATCTTGCATAAGTGTCTCCCTCGGTAAGTACGGGAACTTCGAAGTTCATCTCGTTGTACTTACCATAAGGCATATCGCGACGGAGATCGAAATCAAGTCCGCAACCTCTCATTGCCGGTCCGGTGATTCCGAGGTTAGCACACTGTTCACGTGTCAAGTAACTGACACCTTTCATCCTTGAGACATATCCGGAACTGTCATCGATCATCTCGATGATATCCCAGAGCCTCTTTTTGAAAAGTTCTGTAACCCTCAATAGATCCCTGTCGAATAAATCAGTGGTATCGTTCCTTACACCGCCTATACGCGGGTAGTTGGTGGTCATCCTCTGACCACAAAGCCTCACGTTAAGGTCTAGCCAGTACTCCCTCTCCCTCATTGCCCAAAGGAATATGGTAAGGTTTCCTAAATCGGTACCTACGGCGGCCAACCACATAAGATGTGACTGGATACGGCATATCTCGTCTGCGATGATCCTTATGTACTCAGCTTTTACTGGCACATGTATACCGAGAGCTTTCTCGACGGTCATACAGTAAAGATGCGCGTATGTCATAGATGCGGAATAGCAAAGACGATCCGCCATGGGGATTATCTTCGGGTAGGACCTGTTCTCCGTTTCCTTTTCCCAGCCTCGGTGTAGATAACCGATAACCGGTTCAGCATCCGTGACTATCTCTCCGTCCACTTTGATCCTCAAAGTCCAGAGTCCATGGGAAAAGGGATGCTGAGGACCCATGTAGATCCACATTTCATCCGTATCATAATTCTGTTTTCCGATCCTCTCTTCTGGAGGTGAATCAAATGTATCGATCGTATTTTCGACTACCAATTACTCCTGCCCCCTTAATTTATATGATTTTCTGAATGGGAAAAAGTTGTAAGTATCCGGAGTAAGGAGCCTTTCAAGTTTCGGGTGTCCAT
>CAYJDU010000077.1:0-4953 GCA_964369035.1 uncultured Methanomassiliicoccales archaeon
TAGCCAAAGCTGTGGCCAACGAATCCGGTGCAAATTTCATATCGGTAAGTGGGCCAGATATGGCCAGTAAGTGGCTAGGGGAGACAGAACGTGCGATCAGACAAATCTTCAAAAGGGCCAAGCAGATGGCCCCCTGTATAATTTTCTTCGACGAGATAGATTCTATCGCGCCCAGGCGAGGAAGCGGGGGCGAAGGGGTCTGGGAACGGGCGGTGGCACAATTGTTGACGGCGATGGATGGGGTGGAGACTTTGGGTAACGTTACCGTCATAGCAGCCACCAATCGTCCGGATATGATAGACCCTGCATTACTCAGACCAGGAAGATTTGATAGATTGATACTCGTAGGGAAACCGGATCTCAAAAGTAGATTGAAGATATTAGAGACCCACACTAAGAGTATGCCTTTGGTCGATATAGATTTGATAGATGTGGCTGCTATAACGGATGGTTACGTTGGAGCGGACCTTGCAGCACTGTGTAGAGAAGCCGGTATGGCCGCTTACCGGGAGAACAAGAAGGCAGAGTTCGTAGGACGTCAACATTTCGATACCGCATTAAAGGTCGTAAGACCGTCTGTGGACCCAGGTACCTTCGAGAACTTCGAGAGAATCGGTAAAGAGATGAAGAAACGTAGGGACGGATGGGACGGGATCCCGTTCTATGGGTGATACTATGATGAATTTTAAATTCTATTCGCGGGAACTGATAGGGTGTGTCGTAGAGACCATCGCAGGAAATTCAGTAGGGGTACTGGACGATATCGTCATAGATACCGTAGGTGGACGCATAAAATATCTTTTGATCAAACCCGCTGGTGCTATCATCAACGGTCCAGCCAAAGTGGACGAAAAAGGACGTCTCGTCGTGGAAACTAATCGTATACGTCTTGAGAACGGCAAGATAGTAATCAATTGAGGTCCTTGACCATATAGGGACGTTCTAGTTCGTACCCTTGGTCCCGATAGAAACCACGCTCCCCTGCTCCGCATGTCACCCGTACCTTGAAAGCTTCCGCGGACCTTGCTATATCCTCTGCCTTCTTCAGTAGTCGGACGTCATATCCTCTGTTGTGCCAGGTTCCGACGTTGGAAATGGTGCTGATACTTCCAGAAACTTTTATTTCTCTTATGGATGCGTTTCCGTTGCTGATCCTTAAACGTAAATAACCGATCACCGAATCTTCGTGTTCGTAACTTATGAAATATTCGGTGCCTCCTGAGGCCTGGTACTCCATCACCTTCAATTCTGTGTCATCAGGATCCTTGGGCACAGTACCTGTATGTCCCACCTCACGGCAACGGAGACATCTGCATTTCCTTCCCTGTTCCGCCATACGTTTTTGGACTAACTGTCTGAGATTACTTTTCATGACCCCTGCCGCGATCTCTGGCACCGGGATATCCCTTTGGATCCTCTGTATCCGCATGTACTCGGGGACAAGGGATTTCATTTCGGAAAGAAGCTCCGTAGCCGTTTCCGTATCGTAAGGCTCGTAGTCACCGGCCTCCCACATATCGTATAGCTGGGTCTTTGGTATAACCAGTGTGGTATAGAATTTGAATGAGTCTGGTCTGAACCTAGTATCAGAAAAAATGCGCTTAAAGGATTCGATATCCTTCCGTATATCAGAACCAGGAAGACCTGGCATTATGTGATAGCATACAGGGATCCCCGCCTCCTTACATGCAAGAGTGGATTCTATTATGTGATTTATATCGTGCCCACGGTTGACGGCCGTCAGAATATCGTCATCCAATATCTGTACCCCTAGCTCAACTCTGGTGGCACCCATCCCCATGGCGTCCTTTATCTCTTCTAAGGTGAAAGAATCTGGACGAACTTCTACGGCCAAGGCGACACAGCGATGATCTGAATCCTCGTTGATGTCCTGGGCTGTCCTAAGATCTTCGGAATCTATGCCGTTCATAGCATCGAAACATCTACGGACGAACCATTCCTTGTATTCCTGGTCCCTGCATGTGAAGGTACCGCCCATGATTATCAGATCTATTCTCGACGTATCGTGACCTATCACGGTCAACTGGTCTATCCTATCGTTGACCTGACGGAATGGATCGTATTCGTTCCTGCCTGCACGACGGGCAGCTGGCTCTTTACCGGTGTATGACTGAGGAGAATTATTATCCACTCCGCCGGGACAGAATATGCATTTCCCATGAGGACAGGGGTGTGGTGAGGCCATCACCGCTACGACGGCGGTGCCACTGGCGGTCCTCATTGGTTTCTTTATAAGTAACGGTAAAAGGAGATCTCGGTCCTCGTCACTGACGTAGGCTAATATCTCCGAATTAGGAGGCACCATCCTATGTCCCAGTTCCCCGCATAGTTTGATCTTCTTATCCTGTATTCCACCACGTGTTGAAACCTCGCCGCTCTTTACCGCAGCGATAAGACGTTCTGCAAGCTCCGACACGTCTCTCATCCGTAGTAGATATCTTTCGAAGGACCGGGCTCCTTTGCGGGTGCCCTTTCCACCAATCTCATGCATATGACGGCGGCGGCTGGTACGTAGACGGTCTGCCCTTCGCTTTCCAGGACCAACGCCGTCTCCGAGCCGATCATCGTGTAACCGCAAAAAATCCCGGTGACGTTGTCGTCATCTTTCCCGTATACCACGTCATAGATGGCCCCGGGTCTAAGCTCATAATTTTTATCGTCAGTCACTTTGGTCCCTCCTCTTCTTCATAAGTTGCTGAAGATGACCTGCAGTACTTTTGTAATTGTCCATAGCCATCTTGACGTTAGCCTCTGTGAAACTCCAGGCTTTACTAAGGTCCCCGTATCTTATCCTGTAGCCTTTACGTTTCTGACCTTCGAACTCCGTGTCGATGCCTTCCATAAGGTCCAACGCCTTCAGCTTGTTGATGTGTCTGTAGATGGTGGGTTTGGTGGTATCTAACAACAGAGCAAGCTCTTCCACAGTCCAGGCCTTGTTAGGATTACCCATGAGATGATCCATGAAAAGACGGTATGGCACACTGTCCCTGAGTCCTGTCGCCGAGGTTTTCGGATCGTATCCTTTGGGAATATATCCGATATATATCAAAAACGTCTCCGCCACTATGTCTACGTCAGACACAGAATTCATTGGCGTGTTACTTACTACTTGGATTCCGAACAGGATGCCGCCTCTATGGCCTAATAAGTAAAGGTGGTATTTTAATTTTTCAAATGATGTTCTCTAAACGTTCGATGGCCCTGAGAATACTCACCGTCGGTATCACCCTGGAAACCGGTATGGTCAATATCTTCTCTATGGTCGGAGCCACTATAGGTGCGCATATCACCGCTAACGCACCATCCCTCTCCGCCCGGACGGCGGCTATGATGGCATCCTCCACTGTGTTTACAGGATATTCCCTTAAGGGCACGGTCTTCCCACTTACCTGTGTGGCCTCCGGCAACCCATCCATTGACACGTTGGAAGCTATTATCGCTATGAAATGGTCCCCCATAGGGCCGGTCAGCTCCCGTAACGCCTTCACTACCTTCCTGATGGTCCTTATGTTGGGTTCTCGTTTCTCCTCTAACACTTTGTACATGGTGGAGGGGGAGAGTCCCGCCACTTCACAGAACTCACTGAGGGATATCTCTAGTTCATCGTTGAGCATGGAGCGTAGGGCCTTTTGGAATCCACCCTCCTCCTTCAACATGCCAGCTATCAGATCGTCCACGGTCATTTGGTGACCTTTATGAAGTCCGCAGCAGACAGACCTGCCATACAACCCTGCCCTACGGCCCTGGCCATCTGCCACGGTTTACCGACGACGTCCCCGCATGCGAATAGCCCTGGTACTTTGGTTGCGAACCTACCGTCCACCTTGATGGTGTCGTCCATCTCCGGCATCAGATCCAGGTCCATCACCAGATCCGCCGCCGATTTAGCGCCCAGTTCTATGAACACCCCTTCAAGTGCTATCTCGGAACCGTCCTCAAGTGCCAGTGACTCTACCCTGTCCTTTCCGCGAATCTCTACAGGTGCGGCACTCTTCATGACCACCCCCGCCAATAAAGCACGGTCCACAAGGGACTTCACCGCCTTAGGTCCCTTGGTTATCCAGTATACTTGGGATGCGTATTTGGCCAGAAGTTCGGCGGATGTTGCCGCCTCCGTCTCGTCACCGATGATTGCTACCGCTTTACCTTTGAAGAAGTTACAATCGCATACGGAACAATAGCTCACGCCTTTACCGATGAACTCCTTCTCGCCTGGTATCCCGAGTTTGACCCGGGATATGCCTGTTGCTACGACCACAGCTTTGGCTTTGTACTCTTTGTTGCCTTCGGTCTTTATGAGATACGTCTTGCCCTCCCTGCTGGCGGATATAACGTTTTCTTCTACGAACTCCGCTCCGAAGGACACAGCCTGCTCTATCCCGTTCTTCAGTAGTTCCAATCCGTCCACGGGGCCTAACACACCGAAATAATTCTCGATGTGGGCACCTGCTGCGGCCGAATTGGAGGGTTTGCCTATGATCACCGTGGATACCTTACGTCTGGCCGCATGTATCGCCGCCTGTATCCCCGATGGACCGGCACCGATGATCAATACATCTATTTCCATATCAGGCACCGTTCACGGCACTAAGGATTTCATCCTTAGGCCTAAGTCCGACCAACGTCTTAGCGAGGACCCCGTCCTTGAATATCAAAAGAGTGGGTATGGCGTTGATGTTGAAACGGACGGAGATGGATTGGTTCTCGTCTGTGTTCAATTTGGCCACTGCGAAATCCTTTTGACCTGCATCGATTTCCTCGATTATCGGGCCCATCCTCCTGCAGGGACCACACCATGGTGCCCAGCAGTCTATCAGGACCTTCTTGTTCTCTTCGATGAAACTGTCGAAATTCGATTCTTTTAGTTCTGTTACCATTATTTTGCCTCACACCGTTATAGGTGGAGTAAATAAATAACTTACACTATAATAC
>CAYJDU010000078.1:0-4848 GCA_964369035.1 uncultured Methanomassiliicoccales archaeon
GTGCCACAAGTATAGCTACCAATAAAAAGAAATTGGAAATAGCCCGTGAAACAGGCCGTAAAGCTGTAGAACTTGCCAAAAATAACATCAAACCTCGGGACATAGTTTCCGTAGCTTCGTTCAGGAACGCAATAAGGGTGGATATGGCTATCGGCGGATCCACTAACTCTGCACTCCATATCCCTGCGATATCCAAGGACTTCGGAACTCCTGTGTCATTGGACGATTTCGACAGTATATCAAGGAACGTACCTCACATAACCAGTCTTAGGCCAGCAGGTCCTTACAGTATTGCAGACCTAGATTCCGCAGGCGGGATACCAGGTGTCCTGAATATATTACAGGATATCCTTGAGGACGCCCCCACCGTTAATGGTAACAGTATCAAAGATATCGCTAGATCTGCAAAGGTCGTTAAACCTGAGATAATCAGGCCTCTCGAAGACCCATTCCACAAACAGGGTGGTATAGCCGTTCTGAAAGGTAACATAGCTCCCGAAGGATCTGTAGTAAAACAGGTCGCTGTCAGTGAAGGGATGATGATCTTCTCTGGACGTGCAAGGGTTTTTGATAGTGAAGAAGCAGCAACTGAAGCAATTACCTCAGGTTCCATCGTTAAAGGGGATGTTGTCGTAATAAGATACGAAGGCCCTAAAGGAGCACCGGGGATGCCTGAGATGCTTTCCCCAACCAGTCTTATAATCGGACGGGGGCTCGGGGATTCTGTGGCGCTTATAACTGACGGCCGATTCTCTGGAGCATCAAGAGGCGGAGCCATCGGACACGTCTCACCTGAGGCATATGAGGGCGGGCCTATTGCAGCAATCCAAGATGGTGACATCATCGACATAGATATCCCTTCGAGAACTATGAATGTTAGACTCTCGGAGGCTGAGATAAAAGAACGTCTGTCTAAAGTTAAGAAGGTGGACCGTCCAGTAACCGGTGTTCAGAAGAAATACAGAAAACTTGTGACCAACGGTGCGAACGGGGCATATTTGGAATAAGTGGGTTATGATGAGCAACGAATTCAAAGTCAATGAGCAAGGTATCACCGCGGACGGTTATCACGTACTTCCAAAGAGGTCCATGGCATCTATGTACATTGGAAGTATCGTTGCACTTTCCATCATGACTCTGGTGATGTTAGTGATATATAATTACGCTTTTCCAGGTCAAGAGGACGCTGGCACATACACGATACTCATGTTCGTGTTGTATGTACTCATCGCCATATACTTTATTTTTGGACCCGCGATATACTATGCTCGTTATAGATATCGCATAAATGAGGACCGTATAGATATCCGTAAAGGTATTTTCATAATCTCTCATACCGTGGTCCCTATAGAGAGGGTACATCAACTTGAAGTCGCCCGTGGGCCGATAAATAACTTGTTCAAACTTGCTGATGTCACCATAACAACAGCCGGAGGTATAGCTAAGATACAGTTCTTGGACCTACAGGTAGCTGAAAAGACCGCGGACAGCCTCAACGAGTACATAACCGGGATCCTGAGGAAAAGAGAATGATTGGACTCGATGGCCGTGAGGAGCAATCGTCAGAAGAACCTCTACGTCTCGAGGGGATACCAGTCAACGAGAAGTTCCGCCAACACAAGATAAAAGTGTTGGAGGAAGTGCTCAATTCAATAATAGCATCTATTATCATAACCTTCTTTCTTTTTGCGATCCTCTCAGGAATCGATGACCCTTACGCAATGAAGTATGCTTTGCTCTTTTCATCGATACTATTTTTCGGTATCGTACTATCTGCATTATGGATATCCTATTGGCGTTGGAAGAAGACGATGATCACATTCAAAGACACAGAGATCACCGTGTTCCGAGATACCGTTTTTAAAAAAGAGGTAAGGATCGCTTACACAAAGATAGCGTCTACAAACGTCAACCGAGGTATCATCAATCGTTTGACAAACACCTCGAAGCTCATGATAAATATCAACAGTCGTGTGAATACCTATGTCCCAGAGCTGACACTTACCTTTGACGTATTGATGACGGACAGGATACGTGCCAACTTGTCTCAGAAGATGTATCACACGAACACTCTTCCCGCCGACGAGGACAATATCCCGTCTATTGTGACAATAACGACCAAAGATGTGATTCTTCACAGCTTTTTATCCCAGCCTACCGCATCCGCGTTGTTCGGTATAGCCATGTTCTTCATAGGAATTTATGAAATGTCCACAAATACGGGAGATTTTGGAACAGGTTTAATCGCAATATTCTTTGCAGCCATCTCATACGTGATCCCAGTGGTGGCAATGATCTTTCATTACTTTAACTACAAGATCTATCGCGTAGGTGATACGATATACCTTAGTCATGGATTAATACGGACGTATCACAAATCGTTCAAGGTAACTAAGATCAACGCTGTCCGTTTAAGGAGTCCTTTGATACCTCGTTTGATGGGTAGATACATGTTGGATGCAGAGGTAGTAGGTCTAGCTATCGGCGGGAATGATGATAGTAGTAACATAGCCCCTCTACTCTGTCCTATGAAGGATCGTAAAACTATAGACTGGGTCATGGGTTCAATTGTACCAGAATTCATATATGACGTGGAACTGGAACATCAACCCAAAGCTGCGGCCAAACCTATTTTCATACGTGCTGCACTTTGGTCAGTGATATTCGTTATAATAGCCGGTGTATCTTATGATTCAATATCAAGGATAATCATAGATGAGGATGTCATTATCAGATATATCGCAATAGGTACTGTTGTGGTGTCCACAATAATCGTTCTAGGTATTTTCATGAACGGAATCTTGTCTCGTAAAGTGGTGAAGTACGGGAGAAGTGCGGACCTGTTCACCTTTGTTGTCGGTATAATAGACCGTAAGATCACCACCATGAGCTACGATAAAGTTCAGATGGCCAAGGTTGAGAGCGGACCCTTCTCCAGGCCATATGGTCTGGCCAAGTGTAATATCAGCTTACTGTCGTCAATGGGCTCACAGAATATCTACTCAGGATATTTTGATGTCGAGGATCTGGAGGCAATATCTGAAGAGGTCGTCGCCCGTGTGAAGGACGGACGTTATATCTATCGCAAATATCTCTGATCATTCCTGTACACTACAGGACCACGAGATTATCAGTTTAGCGAGTTCCTCGGCCGCGTCGGGATTTATATCCTCGTTCTCAGCGAAACGACGATATCTAGCTATCACCGTTTTTTCAACCTCTGGGTCATGAATAGGGATGCCAGCAATCTTTTTGTTCCGACCAATCTCCACGGCGGTCTGAAGTCTTTCGAAAATAAGTGTCACTATCTTCTCGTCAATAAACGCGATCTTTTCTCTCAATTCTAAGTTATCCATCAATGACCCCTCCTAATCTGATCCGCCAATATCAATGCGGCCATGGACTCTACCACCACAGCAACCCTTGGGACTATGCAAGGATCATGTCTCCCCTTAATTCTTATGCTGGTGGATTCTTTAGTTTTAAGGTCCACCGTACCTTGTAATCTTGATATGGAAGGCGTGGGTTTGAATACACATCTGAACACCATAGGTGCACCATCGCTCATTCCACCTACTATGCCGCCCATGTTGTTGGTCTTAGTTCTGACCCCGTCGCTGTAATAATATTGATCGTTACTTTCGGAACCTTTCATATCCGCCAGTGCAAAACCTTTGCCGAATTCTACTCCCTTACAGGCAGGAATGCTGAACATGGCCCTAGCTATCTCTGAATCAAGGGCTTCGAACCATATCCCTCCGAACCCTATAGGGAGTCCGGAAACGATACATTCGGCGATACCACCCACGCTATCGCCCATCTCTGCCGCTTTTTCTATCTCTTTTATCATATTTTCGTCAAGTTCGGCGGTACACGCTCGAGTCATATAAGATTCTGAGGCTAGAGATTGACCATAAGAGCGTTCTTCTGTATCCACCACGTTACTGATGGATTTTGTATGTGCAGAGACCCCAATCCCATGTTCTAGGATAAATTGTCTGGCTATGCTTCCTCCAGCGACTATGGCTGCGGTCATCCTTCCTGAGAATGCACCGCCTCCGATACAATTCATGCCTTTAACCATCGCAGGAAGGTCTGCATGACCGGGTCTCGGTTTGTATTCGTATTCTGAATAATCGGAATTGACGACGTTCTTATTCGCTATCCTTATGATTATCGGAGTACCATCGGCCTTCCAGTCACTGACTCCAGATACAAATTCAGGAACATCTGCCTCCTTACGTTCTGTGCCGATACCCGATCTAGGCTTCCTTAGCGTCATGTATTTGGTTATCAGAGCAGGGTCTATCGGCATACCTGTTGGTATTCCCTCTAAGATACATCCTACGTAAGGGCCGTGACTGCTACCGAATAATGTGAATTTTACTTTTTTACCCAGTTGGAACATGATAAACCATCTCACTAGTGTTATCCGATTATTTTGTAAGTTTACGGGTTTCTGTGATTATGACATTCTTAAGTCCCGTGTGTTTTAAGAACTTCTCTGCCCCACCGTATTCCAATAGAATGGCGGTGGAAGGACCAGAACCAGATATTCCTGCGGCAAGGGCCCCGGCATCCATGGCCATATCGGCAACTTTATTGTCAAGTCCAGAGGCCTTGGCGATAATTCTGCCATTCAACGTTATCGCACTGAGAAAATCAGTCTTTGATAGTTCTATAATCTTACGTTGTTCTGCCGCAACTCTTTTCAGAGGATCCATGTCTAAACTTTCTTTACGGATTTTCTGTTCTGGTATGTGGATCACAACATCATATTTTGGAACGTCTCTCATGAACATAATGCTGTCCGTGTTGTTATCGGTCATGATGAATCCTCCATAATGA
>CAYJDU010000079.1:0-4840 GCA_964369035.1 uncultured Methanomassiliicoccales archaeon
GCAAAGAACTCGTCGGTCATCGGATTCGAACCTGGCCATCCGCATTCTACGAAGCCTATGCCGAATTCGTCCAGTTCGCGAAGTATGTCTATACGGTCCTGTAATGAGAATGATATCCCTTCGCTCTGGGCTCCGTCCCGCAATGTGGAATCGTAGATGATGATGGTCATGTCCACTCCTTCCTATCGTCCATTACTGATATCAGGTCACTGAGTATCGCTGAAGCGGTCTCTAAACGTCCTGCTCCACGGCCTGTTATTGTTATAGGTCCGGCAAGATCACTCTGTATCTGTGCCGCGTTCAATGTTCCTGTGACTGCTAGAGGATGTCCTTTAGGTATCAGTCTAGGGGCCACCTCTAGTTTGTTATCGCCTACCTCACCTATCAACCGTATCACCATATCCCGGGATTTTGCCAACGCTATAGCCTCTTCGGATATCCCCGTGATTCCGGTTATAGAAACATCAGATAACGTGACATCACGGCCGAATACAGAATTTGCAAGTATGACGACCTTACAAGCACTGTCATAACCCTCTACATCCCCCGATGGGTCCGTTTCTGCGTATCCCAGCTGCTGAGCCTCTTTCAGGGCTTGTTCAAAGGGTTGACCATTATCCATCTTACTCAGGATGAAGTTACATGTGCCGTTAAGTATCCCTCGTATCGAATGTATCTTCTCGCCAACAAGGTTATCGTGGCAGAGATTGATTATGGGCATTGCTCCAGCAACCGTGCCTTCGAATTTCAATTTACATTTATTCTTTTTTGCAAGGGCTATCAGTTCACCGAACTTGATCGCAAGAGGTCCCTTGTTAGTTGTGATAACGTCTTTTCCATTATTGAGGGCGTGGACTATATTCTTCAACCCCTGTCCTCCCGTGTCGTAGTCTGTCGGGCTGACCTCCACCAATATGTCGTAATCCACAGAATCCAAGATCTTTAGTGCATCAGTGTATGTTTTGGTGCCCACCTTCTTAGTCTCTGTTTTACGGGACACTAGGTCCACAGGAGCAAGTCCTTCGGAATCGATAACATACGTCGTTGAATCCATTACGCCTACAATCTTCGCATTCTCGCCGTAACGTTTCTTGAAGAATTTTTCCCTCGAATCTATAACTTCGGCTATACCTTGACCTACGGTCCCGAACCCTGCTATGAAAATGCGCATCTTAAAGCCCCCTAACATATGTTATGGCACCTTTTTTACACGCGGACCTTATGAATTTGTCTAATCTGTCAATGTCGTCCTCTTCACGCATTTTCATAGATATCATCGCCGTTCGTTTCTCATCATGGTTCTTGGACGAATATTGGATGTCCATGGAAACCACGTTCATCATCTCTGAGGCTTCGTCCATTAAGTTCTCGATATACGAGGCCGTGAGATTTCCTATCAATAGATATTCTAAAGGATATGTCTTGTAGACCGAGCCTATGCTGGATATTATAACGTCCCTGGCTTTCCAGATGGCTTCGAGTTTCTTCAACTGTGTCGAATCTTCTACTTCGAAAGTGACGTTGAGCGAAATCCTGTGGTTCACGATCTGCTCTCTGTCGTGGACAACTCCCATTATATTCCCATCTACCATAGATATTGGTTCCAGGGAACCTACGAGCTGACCTGGTAGATCCTTTACGTACAGTTCTGCATTCACTATCATTTTTACCCTGCTGGATATCTTCGCTATATTAATTATATTATCGTTTCTACGAAACTAGGTATTTTAGTTAAAAATCCTACGTTGAAGCGATATCCATAAAAGGTTATTGAGTCGGATATTCCGATTGCAGATTCAACAGATCAAGATATAGCCAGCATTCTTATTTGCGGTCTTCTAACTATTTTTTCATTATGTATCGGCGTTAGTTATTCTCACGTACTAATCGAAGATAGATTGTTATGACGTGATGCGAATATCCAACTGGGACTTCGAACGGACCTTCAAAATACAATTAAATGGTAAAATGGCGCCGAGAGGGAGATTCGAACTCCCGAGGCGAAACGCCACGAACTTTCCAGGCTCGCGCCTTACCGGGCTGGGCTATCTCGGCTATCGACAGAACATTTTGTCCTCGCATTAATATCTTTCTAGTATTCTGACATTATTCTAGTCGATATATCCGTAAAAGAGAGGAATATTACGTTAAATATGCATTAATGTGTCAATGAGATCGGATATTTTTCCCTTTATGTATCACGCGAGCATACTCCATTTTAACGTAGATGTGGATGAGTAGACGCATCCGCCAATAATGTCTGATCAATATGTTCTTGGGTCTTTGCACTGACATCGATGGTAATATGATAAAATCCCATAACCAACATGTTTAATATCTTCTCAAGTGTCTAATTGGATATGCAATACTCCCAGTCTCCTCTGAATATTAAGGAAGGCTTTGACAATCAGAAATATTTGGAGCTACAGTCAGGTAGTATAAGGGAGCGCATTTCTAAGTTCGGCGGAAAACTGTATCTGGAGTTCGGCGGGAAAATATTCGATGACTTCCATGCGTCTCGTGTTCTTCCTGGTTTTCAGCCCGACAGTAAGATAAACATGCTTGCGTCGATGAAGGATGAAGCGGAGATCATAATCGCCATAAGTGCCCAAGATATTGATAAGAACAAGCTTAGGAACGACATAGGCATAACTTACGATTTGGAAGTTCTACGGCTCATAGATCTTTTCCATGATTTCGGTCTGTTCGTAGGAAGTGTAGTCATCACTCATTACAGCGGACAGAAATCGGCGGATGCATTCTGTTCAAGACTTGAATCCCTTAACGTACGTGTATATCGTCATTATCTCATCGATAATTATCCTTCGGATATCGATCTTATCGTCAGCGAGGATGGTTATGGAAAGAACGAATACGTAGAAACGTCAAGATCCTTAGTAGTTCTAACTGCACCAGGACCTGGTAGCGGTAAGATGGCAGTGTGTCTTTCCCAACTCTATCATGACAGTGAACTAGGTGTCCAATCAGGATACGCAAAATTCGAAACCTTCCCCATATGGAACCTCCCGCTCAAACATCCTGTCAATCTTGCATATGAAGCGGCAACCGCCGATCTGAATGATTTGAACATGATAGATCCTTTCCATTTGGAGGTTTACGGGAAAACCGCGATTAGTTACAATCGCGACATAGAGATATTTCCAGTTCTAAATTCAATATTCGATGGGATATGCGGAGGATCGCCGTACAAGTCACCTACCGATATGGGTGTCAACATGACTGGCTATTGCATAATCGATAAAGATATCGTTACCGAAGCTGCTAAAGACGAGATAATACGTCGTTATTACTGGACATTATGCGACCGTAAACGTGGCGCGGCATCCGATAATAGCGTAAGGAAGATTGAACTCCTGATGAAACAGGCCGGCATCGGTATCGAAGACCGTAAAGTGGCTGCCGCTGTATATGATCATCCCTACGTAGATGAGATGCCAGTAGCCGCTATATCTTTGCCTGACGGATCTATTGTCACGGGAAAGACATCGCCTCTTCTGGCGGCAACATCGGCTATGATGCTTAACGCACTGAAGAAGTTGGCTGGAATAGCGGATTCAATGCATCTCATATCGCCGGCGGTCATCGAACCTGTCCAAGGACTGAAGACGAAATATCTAGGTGACAAAGGTGCAAGCCTACACGCTTCGGAGATGTTGATAGCATTATCAGTTTGTGGCACCACAAATCCGATGGCTACCGCAGTTCTAGAACGTCTTCCCGATCTAAGAGGATGTGAAGTTCATTCATCTGTGATATTACCAGATGATGATGAACGACTTTTAAGAAAACTTGGGATTAACGTAACATGCGATCCAAAATATGGAACGGATAGGTTATTCCAAGGCCGATGATAGAACAATTCTTTAATCTCGACAGTCTATCAGTAGAATATGGTGGGGCGGATCCCGAAAGTAACAATCGATGACGTACGGTACATAAGGACGTTCATAAAAGAAAGTATCAGGAGCACTAATAGCTCTGGTATGGTTATTGGGCTCAGCGGAGGTATAGATTCTGCTGTGGTCACTAAACTTGCTGCTGATTCTATAGACCCGTCTAAAATCCTTAACGTTTTCATGCCGTCCCGGGTGACTCCTGCAGCAGATTACAAGACCACCATGGAACTAAGCCAGAAATGGGGTACGGAGTATAGGATCGTAGATATCCAGCCTGCGGTGGATGCTTTGACGTCGGTCCTTCTGTCTGATATCGAGGCACCATTGGAACGTGGTAACATAGCTGCTAGATGTAGGATGGTCGTCCTTTACAATTTTGCTAAAAAAAGGAACTATGTAGTGGCGGGCACATCCAATCAGAGTGAGATTATGACAGGATATTTCACAAAATTCGGTGACGGTGCATGTGATCTAACCCCTCTTGCCAATACGTATAAGACTGAGGTCAAACAGATGGCCGCTATGATAGGCATCCCTCAGGATATCATCGACCGACCGCCTTCCGCAGGATTCTGGGAAGGGCAGACCGATGAATCGGAGATGGGTATATCTTATGATAATCTGGATGCGATACTTTACAACATGGAGATGGACTTCGATGATGAGGAGATTGCGAAAGATATCAACCTACCCTTGGATGAGGTAAAGAAAATACGGTCGTTGGTGGTATCAATGGAGCATAAACGTCATCTTCCTCTTCGTCCTGACCCGATATATGACTACTGAGCGACAGTTATTCGCACAAATTATATTAACAAGCTAGTAATCAAGGCTATATCTGCTCCCGTAGTGTAGTGGCCAATCATGGAGCCCTCTCGAGGCTTCGACTCGGGTTCAAATCCCGGCGGGAGCACCATTTTAAA
>CAYJDU010000080.1:0-4834 GCA_964369035.1 uncultured Methanomassiliicoccales archaeon
CACCTTTTTGGCCTCGTAAGGACAGATCCCTTTGTCCTCACAATAGTTGTCCAACTTTTCGGATGTGGGGAACTGAGCCTTACAATAATCCCATACATCGTTCACCATGGCATTGGTACGTTCATAGAATTCACATTTTCCCCCTTTGCCATGTTTACGGTTCTCGCAAAGTGAGGAAAGCACATTAGCGGACAAGGGCTTGTGATCAGGACCGGTCCTGAAAAGGAGACACGAACGTCCCCGTCCTGTTACTGGAAGTCCTGTAACCGGCCTGAATGTCGATATCGCCCTAAGCTCGTTCATCACCTGATTACTTTGAGAAATCGTCCTGGTTAGGTACACTACCTTTTTTTTTCTAGGTATCGCGTGTTCCAAGGCAGAAGCGAGAGCAACTATGGTCTTGCCGGTACCGGTACCGGATTCCATGACTATGTGCTTGGATGAGTCCAAACACCCTCTTATGTCGCTGATGATCGTCAGCTGCATAGGCCTAGGAACGTAGGGGAGATATGGTGCTTCGGCGTTCTCGGATTCGGCGAAGACATAGTTCATCTCTTCTGTTTCTTCGTTCTTAGGGTCTGCGAATCCCGAGAGTGCACTCTGAGCGCTGATTGAGTCACCATCTAACCGAGCACCGCATATCCTACAGCGGTCCGCCCCGGGAAAATTTAGACTCTCGCAACGTTTACAGAAAAGACTTCGCATAGTTGTTGAATCGATACCTTCGTTATAACCGTTACCGGGAGTCCACCGAATATCCCGAAAATGTCCATTCTCAGACTATATTACTCAATGTAGCCTCGCCGACATTTATCTCCAAGGCTCGAAGTAAATGCTTCTCTGCTTCTTCGGTCTCGTTCATTTCCATAAGTAGACTAGAGGTCTCCCTATGCATCTGGATAAGTAGCTCCTTTGTCTCAGGGCGGTGATATGACAACAATACTTCCAGTATCGCAATGGCTGCTTCCCGATCTTTCAAAGCGGCCTCTAATAATCCGTCCTTGATCTCCAGATCCCCTCTGAGGGTCAACGCGAATACCAGTGCCGTTTCATCGTCCAATGCTCCATCCTTCATAAGTTCCTGTGCCAAGGCGATAGAACGGTCAAGGTGTTCTAATGCACCGGTTCCGTTCCCCATATCCTGTTCCGCCTGGCCCATCAAATTAAGGGCCTCTACGTAACGATTCTTGTGCCATACGTTATTCTTGCTGAAAAGCATAATTTCAGCTTTGTCGAAGAACGGTTTTATATTTTCAGGGTACCCCTCGTCAAGGAGGTCCTCGCAACATGATAAACACATTGTGATAACGCTCTTTTCATCAAAATGCCTTGAATTAGGTTTTAGGTCATCGAGACGTTTTGAGGCCATCACATAGTCATCGACCATACCCATTGCGTCGTCCGACATCTGGAGCTCTCCTCTGGAAACGTACGTTTTAACGTATGTGCCAGCATCTATTTTATCTCCAATAGATCCCATAAGGTCCATGATCTCGATAGCCTCATCAAAATCCGTGATGGCGGATATGAATGAATCCATCATGGAAAGGATGCATCCACGGTTAAGATATGCTTCCAGCCGTTGCTCAAGAGTGCCGTTGTCGTCATACTCGTCAACTTTCACGTTGTATTCTTTTAATGCTTCCTCAAGATAACCGTCCGACTTTCTCATTATATATACTATAACGAAAGATTACTAAAAAGCATCGTATTTACTCATGGATATTTACATCCGGTTCAAAAGATTATATTAGATATGTGCCTATGTGCGATTACATGGTCCAGAAGAAGGTCGTTGCGATACACGATATATCATGTTACGGAAGATGTTCCCTTACCGTAGCGCTCCCTATACTATCAGCAGCAGGGATAAACACCCCCATCATCCCCACAGCTGTCTTATCGACGTTTGTAGGGCCTTTTCCTAATTTCACATACCGTGACATGACAGAAGATATTGTCCCAGTGGTGGAACACTGGAACGATATGGGATTTGAATTCGATGCCATATATACGGGTTTTCTAGGGTCCAAGGACCAGGTGGATGTTGTCAGAAAGGTCATAAGGATGATCAAAGGCCCGGAGACGAAAGTATACGTGGATCCAGTGATGGGAGACAACGGCGAACTATACTCCACATTTGGGGCAGACTTTCCATCAGAGATGCGTAAATTGTGTGGCGACGCGGATATAATGATCCCTAACATGACTGAAATCACTCAGATGTTAGACGAACCCTTTGAAACAGGACCGTATTCCAAAGGATATATCCAGGATCTTTTGAAAAAATCTGAATCCCTAGGAGCAAAGAAAATTGTTCTTACTGGTGTTTATTTTGAGGACAACGAGTTGGGTACAGCCACTTACGACTGCGATACAAATGAGGTCCAGTATATAATGAAAGAACGAATCCATGGAAACTTCCATGGCTCCGGAGATATCTTCGGGTCTGGACTTGTATCATCGCTTGTCAACGGATGGTCTCTTTATGAAGCTGTGGATATCGCCGAAGATTTAACAATCTCCAGTATTAAACGTTCAGTAGAGAATAATGATGATATAAACCACGGTCTGAATTTCGAGGAGGGTCTGAACGAGTTCAGTGCCAGAGTACGGAACGTAAGAGGTCACCGTAACGTTTCCAACGTTGAAGACGCAAAAAATATAAGCTAGATGGCCACGGAGATTTGGAACGAATCGTATGTGAATATGATAAGTATGGACCAGTCCGAATATATGCTTGAAAAATATCTTTCTCCTGGATCCATAATGGGACAGATTTCTGAAGGTACGGTCTATCAGTTCATCACCCAGCGTGAAAAAGATGCGGGATTCATAGCTTATAAGATAAATGAAAAAGAATTATTTCTTAGTAAATTCTACATCCGTAAAGAATATCGTCATACTGGCCTAGCCACATTTTCTCTACGTCATATTAAGAAAATAGCTGAAGGAGTTGGACTTCGTCGGATATACTTAACCGTTAACCGCAAGAATGCCGAAGCCATATCCGCTTACGGACATTGGGGGTTCGTATCCGTAGAGGATGTTGATACCGACATAGGCAACGGATTCTTCATGAACGACCATGTTATGGAATTGGATATCAAAGAACACAACGACGGAATATGATATTCCGTCTTTGTATACTTCTTTTAAGAAGGCCTTAAGCAAAAAGAATCATTAACGTGATGGACGTTAGAGGTGTAATGTTCATTCCGACCACGCTACAAGAAGCGAAGGATAGAGGATGGGACGCCTTAGACGTCATCCTCGTATCTGGAGATACGTATTATGATACCTCGTACAGCGGTAGTGCGGTAATCGGACACTGGCTAATTGAGAATGGATTTCGAGTGGGTATAATACCGCAGCCCACACAGAATGACATCGGTAAATTGGGGGTTCCTGAATTGTTATGGTCGGTATCGGCAGGATGTGTCGATTCCATGGTGGCCAACCGTACCCCCATCAACAAAAAACGGAAGGACGATGATTTTACTCCAGGCGGAATGAATTACAGACGTCCTGACCGTGCCACTATAGTTTACACGAACATGATCAAGAAGTTCTGTAAAGATAAACCGATAGTACTAGGAGGCATAGAAGCCTCCCTTAGACGAATAGCTCACTATGATGCATGGACCGAGTCCATAAGGCGCAGTATATTATTCGATTCTAAAGCTGATTACATTACGTACGGAATGGCAGAATTCTCCAATCTGGCACTTGCTAATTCTTTACGGGACGGTAAAGATATAGAAGATATCCCAGGGATATGTTACATCTCTAAAGAAAAGAAAGAAGGTTTTATTGAGATCCCTTCATACGAAGAATGTTCAGAAGACCCAGATAAATTTACTTCGGCGTATATGACATTCTATCATAACTGTGATCCTATAACCGCCAAAGGATTATGTCAAAAACACGGCAATAGATATTTGATCCAGAACCCTCCACAAAGGGATCCCACCCCCGAGGAATTAGATAAGATATATTCCTTGGATTATGAGAATAAAGTACACCCCTCCTGTCTCGCTGAAGGACATGTGAAGGCTGCGGACACCATTAAGAACTCAGTGACCACCCACCGGGGCTGTTACGGGGGATGTAATTTCTGTGCGATAGCGGTCCATCAGGGACGCAGAGTCATCAGCAGGACCGAGGATTCCATAATCCAAGAGATCGAGAGATTTTCCAACGAACCCGGATTCAACGGGATAATATACGATCTTGGCGGACCCACTGCCAATATGTACGGCATAGAATGTAAGAAGAAAATGGAGAAAGGTGCTTGTGAAGACAAACAGTGTCTTTTCCCTACAATATGTAAGTCCTTGCCGATAGACCACTCTGCCCAAGCCCGACTTTTAAAGCGGGCAAGAAACGTCCCTAGAGTAAGAAAAGTGTTTATTACCTCAGGGATACGGTACGATATGGTACTTGCAGACGAGGACCAATGTTTAGGTTATATTGATAATATAACTAAGAATCACGTATCAGGACAGCTTAAAATTGCTCCTGAACATACCTCAGATAATGTACTGGCACTTATGGGAAAGTCTGGAAAGAAGGGACTTTTGGAATTCAAACATATGTTCGACGAGTCCAACGAAGAACACGAGAAGAAACAGTTCCTCACATACTATCTGATGGCTGGCCATCCAGGTTGTACATTGAAGGACATGCAAGAACTGAGCAGATTCTGCACAAGAAGATTAAAAACAAATCCTGAACAGATACAGATCTTCACGCCTACGCCATCCACCATATCCACTCTGATGTACTATACAGGTAAAACATTGGACGGCGAAGAAATATTCGTTGAACGTAC
>CAYJDU010000081.1:0-4687 GCA_964369035.1 uncultured Methanomassiliicoccales archaeon
GTCGATAGACACTGCTATGACGTCAAGATCATACTCTTCCTGTATCCAACGGATTGCCACCGACGTATCCAATCCGCCAGAGTACGCGAGGACTACTTTGTCCCTGCCGTTGTCCTTTCCCTTTTCGGAGCTAACTTTGCTAACCATGCTATCCTCTGCTGGATTGCCTTTTTTATTTATATTACTGTGGTCGTCCACGGATGTAAAATTTGATCATTTTACTTAATATCTAAAGGATTCACTTACAAAATGTCTTATATGATATTTTTTTGATATCCAGAATATCCGATTATAACGTTCTGATATCGCCAAACTGTCACTTTATTAACGATATATACAACATGTGTCTCAAATCAAACAATATCTTTTTAATAGCAATATTCTGTATCCAATCATATTAAAAGTAGAGGGTAGATTTTGAAAAATATAGGTATCATTGGGGGCACCGGCTATACAGGAGGAGAACTTGCACGCATATTATCCATGCACCCGGAGATCAATATCAAAGCGATGACATCCCGTCAGAACGCAGGTATGAAAGTAAGCGAGCTCCAACCTAATCTGAAAGGTTACGTAGACATAGAGTTCACAGAATCCATTCCGGATTCGGTCGATATAGACCTGGTGTTCATGGCCACACCTCACGGGGCCTCGATGAAGTTTGTTCCTGAATTCGTTGAACGTGGTATCAAGACTATCGATCTTTCCGGTGATTATAGGTTCAAGGATCCCGCACTGTATGAGAAATGGTACGGCTTTGAGCATACGGACATCGGAAATATACCGAAAGCCGTCTATGGACTTCCGGAGTTCTATCGTGACGAGATATCAAAAGCATCCTTGATTGCGAATCCTGGATGTTATGCGACATCGGCGATACTAGCTTTAGCCCCATTGGTCCGTAGCGGACTTACTGAAGGCTCTATATACGTCGATGGGAAGAGCGGAACATCAGGTGCTGGCATTAAGCCCTCTCCTCGTTTACATCATGCAAATTGCGGAGAATCTGTTATACCTTACAGTATCGGGACCCATCGTCATACTCCCGAGATAGAGATGATCGTAAGTGACATAGCATCAAAAGAGACGGATGTATTGTTCGTCCCACATCTTGTACCCATAGTACGTGGTATAATCTCCTCTTGTTATTTCCATCTGAATAAAGACGTGGACCAGGACGAATTAGATAAAATATATCGTCAAGCCTACGACAAGGAATTTTTCATAGATTATGTTAACGAGCCATCCATAAGGGCAGTAGTAGCTTCTAACCACGCACAGGTATCCTCCCGTGTTAATGGTAGGAACGCAGTCTCGTTCTGCGTGTTGGACAATCTGGTCAAAGGAGCATCCGGACAAGCCGTCCAATGCATGAACCTCATGCTTGGATTCAAAGAGAACCTAGGGTTGGAATCCCCTGGACTGGGAGTGTGAATAAATGAATATAATAGAAGGAGGGGTGACCACCCCTGAAGGATTCAAGGCTGCTGGGGTCCATTGCGGTGTTAAGTACCGCTCTTTAGACCTGGGATTAGTTTACTCGGAATGTCCAGCAAATGCATTTGTCGGATATACAAGCAATAACGTCAAAGCTGCCCCTGTGCAGGTGATGATAAAGCAGAATTCGCCTATCTTGTCGGCGATAGTAGTCAATAGCGGTAATGCTAACGCACTTACCGGTCGTCGTGGTCTTGAAGATGCGGCATCCATGCAATCTACAACAGCCAAAGAACTTGGTCTAGAGCCAGAACACGTTGGGATAATGTCCACTGGACTTATCGGACGTTTCATGGATATGCACAAGATACGTTATGGTATCAGTCGTGCCACCAAGGAGTTGGATTCGGGTAGGGATGCTGACGCCAGAATTTCTGAAGCTATAATGACTACAGATACGATGAAGAAAGAATTTGCGGTAAGCGTCCGTCTTGAAGACGGTACGTTGGTCTACATAGCCGCCCTTGCAAAAGGAAGCGGGATGATATCCCCCCATATGCGTGTACTTCAGGGAACAACATTGTCAATAGTCACTACAGATGCTAAGCTCTCCCCCAACTTTAGATGTAAATGGCAGGAGATACTTGACGAGACTATGAACATGGTCTCTGTGGACGGAGACCAATCCACCAATGATATGGCCGTACTAATGGCCAACGGAATGTCTAAGAGCAGTTACGCTGACGATGACCCTGAGTTCGTGGATGCCTTGATGTACTTAATGACAAAGATCGCTAAAGCTATCGCTATCGACGGTGAAGGTGCTACTAAACTCATTGAGGTCGATGTGACCGGTGCTAAAACCAAAGAGGATGCACGCAGGGTTGTAAAAACGATAATCAATTCCCCTCTTGTAAAATCTGCGATTTTCGGTTCGGACCCAAATTACGGACGTATAATGATGGCCATCGGCAATAGTGGAAGTGAGTTCAATATCGATGAGATGCGTCTTACGATCAAGGGAGGCGACATGGAAGTCCCCATCTTAGATGGTGGTTCCCCTGTTTTCCAAGAGGAACGTTCGGTAGAGGTCGTTCGTATGGCTATGGACAACAAAGAAGTCACAATAATCGTTGATTTAGCCATCGGAGAAGAATCCGCCGTCGGGTGGGGATGCGATCTTACCTATGACTATGTGCGTATCAATGCCGAATATGCGACTTGAGGCGAGTTAAATGCTTTATCTCATAAAGTTTGGCGGTAACGCAATAAGTAACGACGAGGACCTATCCCGTTTCTGTGAAGAGATCTGGGACATGATTGACAGAGGTTCAAAGATAATACTTGTGCACGGAGGGGGTCCGAAAATATCTGCAGAGATGGAGAGGCTTGGACTCCATCCGAAAAAGATCAACGGGGTCCGCGTCACGGATGCTGAAGGGTTAGAAGTGGTCTCAAAAGTACTTAGAGATATCAACGAAAGGATAACCAACGCACTATATGAGTCAGACGTATCGAATATCGGAATGCCTGCATACGTATGCACACTTTGTAAGAAGATCGATCCTGTCAAATACATAGAGGACGGAGTTGAAAGAACTGCCGATCTGGGTCTTGTAGGTGATGTGGTAGACGTCGATACGGACATGTTGAACAATCTAATCGATGCGGGGGTGGTGCCAGTGATATATCCTATCGGTTCCGATGGTATCGATAATCTTAACGTGAACGCGGATACCATGGCCGCTGGTATAGCGGCAGGGATGAAGTGTGATGAGATGATCGCTATAACGGATGTCCCAGGCGTTCTAAGGGACGTAAAAGATCCATCGTCCAAATATGATAGACTTACAGTAAAAGAAGCACTGGCACTTATCAAAGATGGCACCATATCTGATGGGATGATCCCTAAGGTAGAAGCTTGTATCAACGCTATTCGGGCCGGGGCCCTTGCTGTACGCATGGTCAACGGCAAAGACCCTGATAAAATTGTTTCAGATATCATGGATGAGAACAACAAAGGAACTGTCATAACGGAGTAAAAATAATGAATTTAGAAGAGATCAAAGAAATGAGCCAAAAGTATCTGTTCCAGAACTACGGACGCCAAAATATAGCATTTACACACGGCAAGGGCTGCTATCTTTACAGTACGGACGGGAAGGAATATCTTGATCTGATTGCAGGCATAGCCGTGAACGCTCTTGGGTATGCACATCCTGATTTTACTAAGGCATTACAGGAACAGGTCAGTCGTTTGATACACACGTCTAATCTCTATCATGTAAAAGAACAGGCCGAACTAGCTCGACGCATTTCAACCATAACTCCGCCCGGTCTAGACCGTACGCTTTTCGTCAACAGCGGTGCAGAGGCCAACGAAGGAGCGATGAAGCTTGCTGTCCGTTATACTGGAAGAAGTAAGATAGTATCCGCTCTCAACGGTTTCCATGGACGTACGTCCGCATCGATGGGTGCCACTGGCCAGACCAAGTATCAAGAGACCTTTGAACCGCTAATCAGCAAAGCTTTCAGTTATTATGAATATGGGAACATCGAGTCCGTTAAATCCATCGTAACCAAAGATACCGCCGCATTGCTGGTAGAACCTATACAGGGGGAAGGGGGCGTAACCACAGCACCTAAAGAGTTCTTCAAAGCCGTGCGTGATATCTGTACCGATAATGGCACCATCATGATAGTCGATGAGGTTCAGACTGGAATAGGACGTACTGGTGAATGGTTCGGTATCGATAACTTCGACGTAGTGCCGGATATCATAACATTGGCTAAAGGCCTCGGTGGCGGAACACCCATAGGAGCGGTGGTATCCACCGAAGAGATATCAAAAGTGATGGTTCCTGGTTCACATGGGACCACTTTCGGAGGAAATCCTCTTGTCTGCACTGCAGGAAGTGCAGTTATCGATATCATGAAAAGGGACGATATAATTGATAACGTATCGAACTTAGGAAAGCGTTGGATGGAAGATCTCAGGTCGATAATTTCAACGAATATTAAAGAAGTACGCGGGCGCGGTCTGATGATAGGTATAGAGATGGATTCATCTGAATCAGCAATCAACGTTCAGAAATACTGTCTTGATAACGGCGTCTTGGTAAATGTATGTCATGGGAACGTCATACGTCTGATTCCGCCGTTGATCATCAATGATGGACAGAAGGACCTTTTCACCGAACTTTTGAAAGAATCCCTGTCTTGAATTTATAGTTTAAAACTTTTTATCATT
>CAYJDU010000082.1:0-4684 GCA_964369035.1 uncultured Methanomassiliicoccales archaeon
GCGAAGCAGGATACACAGATCTGATGGCCATTGCTGTTGCCCCACCCAAAGAACTTGCAGAGGACTGCGAGATCGGCGAGAAAAAGGCAGCAGACATCATCGAGGGCGCAAAAATGTGCGCAGACATCGGTGGGTTCGAAACAGGAAACGAGATACTTGAAAGACGCAAGCTAGTAACAAAACTAACTACAGGATCCCAGGCACTGGATGAGCTTATGGGCGGAGGGCTTGAAAGCCAGTCCATAGTAGAATGTTACGGCGAATTCGGAAGCTGCAAATCTCAGCTCTGTTTCCAGCTTGCAGTGAATGCCACAATGCCCGAAGAACTAGGAGGTCTGGATTCTGACGTCATCATAATCGATTCAGAGAATACGTTCAGACCGGAAAGGATCGTCCAGATGGCCACATACTTAGGGCTAGACCCGGATGATACGTTAGCTAGGATCCATGTAGCCAGAGCTTACAATTCCCAGCACCAGGTCCTTTTGGTAGGAAAAGCACTAGAGCTTGCGAAAGAGAAGAAAGTCAGACTTATGGTGGTCGACTCCCTTACTTCGCACTTCAGAGCCGAATATGTAGGAAGAGGGACTCTGGCAGAAAGGCAGCAGATCCTTAATCGCCACATGCACGACCTGTTGAACTTTTCCACGGTGAACAACGCGGTCATCGCGGTCACGAACCAGGTATCCACGAAACCTGATGCTTTCTTCGGGGACCCAACGAGACCCATTGGAGGAAATATCGTCGGACACACCGCAACATTCCGCCTGTACCTGAGGAAGGGTAAGGCTGGAAAGAGAATAGCGAGACTAGTAGACTCGCCGAACCTCCCTGAGGGCGAAGCCGTCTTCATGGTAACCGAAGACGGTATTAAGGACTAAAACTAATGGGGTTCTAGTGAACCCCATTTACTTTTTTGAACTATCGGGCGAAGCGGGCGATATGCCCCACGCCGAGGCGGTAAACTGCGCTTACACCGAATCAGGAGGAGACTGCAGTACATTCGCGTCGGGACCAGGATACATCATCCTGGAGCTCCCGTCCGATAGTATCCCTTTTATCTCACATAGGCTGGCACTCACACGTAGCGTGGGAAGATACCTTGGATCTTTTGAACCAGGTAAATTGTCAGGGATCACGTTAGGCAACCTTCCTGAGGGAACCTTTGCTATCCGTGCCAAAAGATTCAGAGGCATGATGGCCGACGTAGATTCTCAGAAGATTGTTAGAAGTGTCGGAGACATCTTCTCAAAGAATAACTCGGTGGATCTTAAAGAGCCAGAGATCATCGTTAGGATGTTTATGAGTGATAAAGTTCACCTGTTCATCGAGGAACATAGGATCGAATCAGATCTTTTTGAAAAAAGAAAGGTGGGAGAACGGCCGTTCTTTTCCCCTATATCGTTACATCCCAAATATGCCAGGGCGCTGATCAACCTTACAGGTGCTGAACGAGGCTCCACGGTTCTCGATCCTTTCTGCGGTACAGGCGGAATCGCTATAGAGGCAGCAGAGATGGGAATGAGGCCCATCGTATCCGACTTCGACCCACATATGGTCGCCGGCACTAAAGAAAACATGGAGTTCTACGGCATGAGACTTTATGACAGTAATGTTCTAGACATAGGGGATATTGCCGAGCATTGGTCGGATATCGATGTGGTGGCAACTGACCCTCCATATGGACGTTCGACCAGAACAGGCGGAGAAAAGATTGACGACATATATGCCAGATCTTTGAGTTCGATAGCTGATGTCCTTCGCCCAGGTGGATGTGCTGGTATAGTTCTACCACATGAGATATCCTCAGATCGTCTGACTATCCAACAGATATTACCGCAGAGGGTCCACAGCTCACTTACCAGGCATTATCACATTTTTCATAAGTGATTAAGTATTTCAACACTAAGAACATCCACAGCGCGTGAACAAATATCTGAGATTGTTCAGATTCGGTAACGGTTTAATGGGTATCCTAGGTGTCGTAGTAGGCGCTTTTATAGCCTCCGGACTGAACATAACGGATTATTGGATTAGCATCACTATCTCGTGCCTTATCGTATTCATATTCATGGCGGGCGGAAACGCCATCAATGATTACATAGACAGGGACATCGACAGGATCGCTCATCCTGGAAGACCTGTTCCCCTTGGTGAAATAACTCCCGCTACCGCTAAGAACCTGGGTATATCTATGATGGTCCTTGCCGTATCCATCGGGATACTGGCACAAGTATCGTCATTGTATCTTGATCTTATATTCTGGGACCTTATGTCGACGACAATCGTCATAGTCGCTGCATTGTTGATGGCATCATATGAAATATTATTGAAACAACGTGGCTTCATCGGGAATGTTACTATTGCTGTCATGACCGGGATGTTGTTCCTACTTGGTGGGGCAGTATGCGATAATGTGATTGTGGTGATACCCATCGCCCTTATGGCAATGTTGGTGAACATCGGAAGAGAGATTTCAAAGGACATCGAGGATCAGACCTCCGACGAAGGAAGGAATACCCTCCCCATGAGGATCGGAGTCAAAAAAGCCGCTTCCATTGCCGCAGTGTTCTTCATTTGTGGCGTGGCACTAAGCGTTTGGCCTCTTTTGTACGGCTCGATGAATGTCTTTTACCTACTTGTGTTGGCCGCTGATGCAATGTTTATATATGCCGCTATTATAGTTTTCAAGAGTGCACATAGTGCTCAAAGGATCGCAAAGATAGCAATGATCATTGCATTGCTCGCCTTTGTTATCGGTGTGATATGATGAACGTCAAACAATACCTTTTGGACCGGATGGGAAAAGGAACTATTCACATGGCCCTGATCGACCCTGATAAACAGAGTCCGGAAGAAGCGGGTAAGCTTGCTGCCATAGCCAAAGATGCGGGAACCGACGTTATCATGATCGGTGGTTCTACAGGCGTAACGTCGGAAAACCTAGGTGCAACAGCAATAGCAATCCGCGAGATGTCCGGACTTCCCAGCATCCATTTCCCTGGTGGTCCCAACGAACTATCCGCCGAAGTGGATGCCATATTCTTTATGAGCCTGGTCAATAGTTCGGACCCTGTTTGGATTTTCAAGGCTCAGGCCTATGCCGCACCGTATATCAAAAAACTTGGTATCGAGACCATATCCATGGGCTATATCGTTATAGAACCGGGAATGAAGGTCGGAGAGGTCGGTAAAGCCGAAGTTATAAAACATTCGGAAGTCGATAAAGCCGTAGGATATGCGATGGCCTGCGAAATGTATGGAATGGAATTTGTTTATCTTGAGGCGGGAAGCGGTGCTAATTGCCCAGTTCCACCAGAGATTGTATCCGCTGTGAAGAACTCGATATCCATCCCGCTGATTGTAGGCGGAGGGATACGCTCACCCGAGACGGCTAGTGTCGCAAAGAAGGCAGGCGCTGACGCCATTGTCACAGGGACTTTCATAGAGGAGTGCTCAGACATGGGCCGTCTGAAGGCTGTAGTCGAAGCATCGAGAGGGAAAAAATGAACGAAGAACAGTCGCCGATCTCTTCACGGGCGCCAATGTGGCTTACTCCTGAAGAACGCAGCGTAGGAATTACTAAAGATCTTAAGATAGCGGCACGCAGATTTCTGTGTCCAATATGCAATCGTGAGTTCAGCCTTTTCCAGTCAAGGGCTGTTGCATGTGTTGCATGTCCTCAGGCCAATCAGAACTGTCCCAACGTTAGATGTCCTTATTGTGACAATGAGTTTCCGATAAAAGGTTTCATAGTCCCAGACAAAGAAGATGTTGTGCATATGAACGAGTACACGGACAACATTTTTGATAATTGGATGAATAATCACGGTATAGTAAGACGCTGATTATTCTACCGTCATGAGTTTAAGGTCGGTGGTTCCCAGTCTTTTTCTGACGGGGCCTTTACCTACAAATTCTGTTATGACTACCTCAGTCACAAGCCACGCTATGACGTTCTTATTAAAACATCCCGTAATCGACCTGCCTTCCCTACCTACAGATCCGTGCATATGAAATATTGGCTTCCCTGACTCGTCAGGGAATATGGTACCGAAACCTGTAACTTCACAGGGAGCTTCGAGTTCGTGCGTGAGAGGCACTATCCCATCCTGTATAGGATATTCGGGGCCCACTACCAATACCGAACCTTTATCAACTCCCCCTACAACGGATACCGTGGCATAGTTGATCTTGTGTTCTGAAGAAAATCTTTCAACTTCTTCCCGGATTATCTCCCCGGGGTCCAGGCTCAATACAAAAATACGCCCCAAACGCATCTCTGTGTATTTCATGGTAAATCAGCGATATTTACTATATTTATCAAGAAGCCTGTTAACTCTGTCATGCTCCTCTTTGGTCAGGTCTTCGGATTCTAAAAATGTCTTGACGAATTCTTTTGCTTCTTTAGTAGAGTTTCTAGACGCCTTGGCAATAATACTTGCCAAAAACGAGGACATTTTATCTGGGTCCATAGCAGAAGCTGATAATACATCGTTCATATCATATTTGAACGGATTAATTCTATGCATATTTAGCATGGATTGTCTCCTAGCGATCGTTTTGACCTTAGGTTTAAATTTTTTCTTTTTTCTGCCACTGCTGCCGACACTGGAACCATGCCTAGCGTTGGCATCTCCAGTTCCGGGCTTTTTTTCAGGTGTTACCAAGTATATGTCTCCAA
>CAYJDU010000083.1:0-4580 GCA_964369035.1 uncultured Methanomassiliicoccales archaeon
TTACTGATTGTCGGTCTCGTTCTCAGAAACTTTTTTGGTCACTGCTTTCTTCGTCACTGCCTTTTCTGTTACCGCTTCCTTTGTTGCAGCTTTCTTCGTCACTGCCTTTTTAGTCGTAGCCTTTTCTGCTACCGCTTCCTTTGTTGCAGCTTTCTTCGTCGTAGCTTTCTTCGTCACTGCCTTTTTAGTCGCAGCCTTTTTTGTTACGGTTTCCTTTGTTGCAGTCTCCTTAGGCTTCACCGCTTTTTTCTTTTCTTTTCCTGGGCAGTCAGGATTTATACATTCCTCGGATTTTCCGAAGGTGATGATAGGTGCTACGCACAACTCACAGTTCTTATCCGTTGGGGCAATGCTACCTCTAGGTCTTAGAGGATACGTCTGAGTACAGGCAGGCCACTCTGTGCAACCTGCGAACCTCCTTCCGGCTCTCGAGTACATTATGCGTATCGTTCCCTTTTCACATGTAGGACATTTCCCTAGGAATATACGGTCAGTGTTGGATTTACATTTAGGGTCTATACACTGCATGATCGGAGGGTTACCCTTCCTTATGACTCTGAGATGAGGAAGTCCACAGACTTCGCATACCGATTCCGTAGGCTGGTTAAGCGAGCCGCGGGGTAATGGGTACGCGCAGGTACATTCCGGATATCCATCGCATCCTATGAAATTCCCGTTCTTAGATCTTTTAATGTTAAGTTCTTTGCCACAGGAAATGCATTTACCTATGTGTTGCTGAGACCTCAGGGCGTTACGGATCTCATTACCTACGGCCTCTTTATTTTCTGAGATCTTAGTTGAGACACTGTAAAGCATATCCTGAGATTCAGTAACTACAACGTCCAATGTACGTTCGCCACTGCTTATCTTGACCATGTCCTCTTCGAGTCTGGAGGTCATGTCATGTTCTGTGATACCTCCGCCGTGCTTCTCCAATGCCTTTGTGAGGGCAATACCGCCAGCGGTGGGAATCATACGATTCCCTTGAATATAATTCCTTGAATAGAGTTTAGCGAGTATGTCATGCCTCGTACTTTTTGTTCCCAGTTGTAAACGGTCCATCTCTTGGATGAGTGAACCCTGGTTGTATCTGTAAGGAGGCTTTGTCTCCGACCCTTCCATGGATATAGAACGTACATCCACTTCGTCTCCCTTCTCCATCTTGGGGACCGTTGAGGTCTTGGATTTAAGGTATTTACCGTAATACTTCTTCCATCCTTTGAATGTTTGTTTATAACCGTCGCATTTGAAATCTTCACCGCCTACGTTTATTATACACTCGGTTATTTCTGCCAAAGCGACAGGTCCGACGGTGGCCAAGAATCTTCTGACGATCAGTTCATAAAGTTTCCATTTGTCACCCTTCATCTTGCTGGATGAAGCTGCTGCGGTGGGATAGATTGGCGGATGGTCTGTTGTACGTCTTTTTCCCCTGGAGGGAAGGATCTTATCCTGTGCCAGTATCTCTTCAACCTCACTTTCGAAATCCGAGGTCCTGAGTTTTTCAAGTACTGCTCTAAGACTAACACTTTTAGGATATTCTGTGTTCTCCGTACGAGGGTATGATATGTATCCGCTGGTGTACAGGTCCTCGGCCAGTTTCATTGCCGTGGTCGGTGGTATCCCAATCTTGTTGGCCTCTACCTGCATAGCAGTGGTATCGAAGGGCGGTGGACGGTATTCCTCCTTCTCCGTAATCTCGTAAGTTGTGACCTCTCCTTTCTTTATATCTGAGATACGGGATTCTATCGCTTTAGCATCCTCTTCTTTCCAGAAGGGGTTGCCGACGTGATCCCCTTGGAATGCCAGCATGCCGAAGCTACCGATTATGTTCCAGAACGGGACAGGCTCGAAATTCTCTACTTCCTCGTTCTTATCCACCAACAGTTTGAGCGTAGGGCTTTGAACACGTCCCACGGACAAAAAGTTGTTACCCACCTGCCCAGAAGCCAGTGATATCTGCCTGGTGAGGACCGCTCCCCAGGATAGGTCGATTATCTGTCTAGCTTCTGCAGCGTTGGAAAGACGTTTATCAGGAAGTTCCAGGTTCGCAAAAGCGTTCTCTATCTCCAACTTCGTCAAGGCGCTGAATTTGGCGCGTTTAACCTTGGACATATCGATGCCTGCGGCCTCTACGGTCTCGACACCGATAAGTTCTCCCTCACGATCGTAGTCGGTGGCTATTATGATTTCATCGGCCTGAGCGGCCGAGGTTTTAATGTTATTCAGTATGGACTGCACCTTGACGGTCTTGACCTGCTGTGCGTAAACAAGGTCCGTAGGCGAACCTGCAGACCAGTCGTTGAATTCCGCCGGATAATCGAGCTCAAGTATATGCCCTCTGAGGCTGACAACGTCGTAATCGTCGTTTTCTATTGTGAAAGAAATCACTGAAGCCCCACCTACTTTCTCCGTGGTGTATTTCCCGTCAGAGAGTATAGTGGATATCCTCCGTGCGGCGTTGGCTTTCTCGGTGATAATCAGTTTCTTCATTGGCCATCCGACATCTTAAGCATTATTTAACTATTGGCGATTAGCATTGTCAAGTTTTCAATGTAATCCAATTTAAGTAATCGGATAACATTTTACAACTTGATGTCAAAACGTCCTGAACAGATAATCAAGACCTTAAAAAAACATAAAGGGGTGCTCGAGGTAGATCTTCTCGATAATGATTTCATAGAGGCGATCAAAAAAGAGGACCTGAGCGTAGAATCTTCTTTCGGGATGCCCATCGATAATCAGGCATTATACAATTGTTTTTCCAAGGAATTCGCATTATGCATATACGCCAATTATTCTTTTGAGCATCCTGTAAGTAGTGTCATGATCATGAAGGATTCCAACAATCACGTGGTAGGTCATGATGTCTCGGAATCACAGATGGAGACATACCAAAATAGGGAAGGCATGTTCTGGCTCTCCGATAATTTTGTGTTATATCCTGACGTTGACATGAATAGTAATATTAGATTGGTCATGATGCCTCAGGAATATCATGGGTTCTCTAATGAGGATGGGGTCTCAGAGGCCACGGTGTTCTATCCTATGCCCTCTACGGACTGTTTGATCAGAAATAAGTATGGCTATCCTATGGACTCACAGATAGCCACTGTGATAATGGGGATCAACTTCAGGTAATCATTTTCTTGCACCTAAGTGGTGCATGTTCCCAGATTTTGGCGAGACCATTGTTAGTCTTCCCCTGAGGACGCCTTTTATCGACGTTATCTCGGATGCTAATTTCTTCAGTGAGCCTAACTCTCCCTCGACGATAAGAATCTCCATGCAACGTTCATGGTCCAGGTGCACGTGGATGGATGTGTTCACGTTACCAATGTGATCATGCTGTAGCTCGGTTAGTTTATCTCCTACACTGGTCACGCTGTGGTCATAGACCATCACAATGACTCCTGTCATGTATTCCTCATCGTTCTTCCATTCGTTCTCTGCAAGAGAATCACGTACCAGGTCCCTGATGGCCTCCGATCTGCTGACGTATCCCTTCTTAGAGATCGAAGAATCAAATTCCTTCAAGAGTTCTGGCTCCAATGAAACGCCTATCCTAGTCACTCCTTCCATTCTTTCAGTAACTGCTTATAATCGTATTAATACTGTCGCAAGTCTTGTGCACTAACCGCATACCTTCAAAACATGAAGGGTTTTATCATATATTGCGAAGATACGGATAGGTGAATAGAAATTCGGAATTTGTCCGCTTATCTTTAGAGTCCGCAATAAAGAACGCCATATCTGGAAAAAAGATGGCGGTGGCGTTCTCAGGAGGAATAGATTCCGGTCTGATAGCCATTATGGCCGATATGTATGCTGATGAAGTTAATCTGTACACCGTAGGCGTGGATGGATCGTATGATGTTGTGAATTCGGAATATGCCACATCCCAATCCGGACTAAGATTAAATCATATAAGGTTGACCGAAGAGAATATCGAACCTATCCTAAGGGAGATGATCCGTGTTACCGGTACCGTCAGTCCCTTGACCTTGTCATTCGAGGTCCCTACTTTCTGTGTTACAAAATTCTGTAAAGAAGAACACGTCATGGGAGGTATCGGAGCTGACGAGCTCTTTGCAGGTTATCATAAATACATCGGGATGACAGAACATGAACTCCTCAAGGCCCGTGAGGAGGATCTAGAACGTCTGCTCACTTCCGTAGTAGCACACGAGGATAAAGTGGCTGGGCACTTTGGAAAGAGGATATACAGGCCATTCACAGACCCTAAGGTCATGGAGATAGCATTGTCGTTATCATTTGAGGAGATAGAGCCAAGGGACGAGACCTCCAGAAAAGGGATACTTAGGACGATAGCTCTGGATATGGGCCACGGATTCCTTGCAGAAGCAAAGAAGAAGGCCGCACAATATGGGTCCGGTACCACGGACCTGATAAAATCCATCTCTAAAAAGAACGGGATGACTCAGTCCGAATACATCTCTGGATTATGTCACGAAGAATTAGACTGATAGTTTATATCGGACCCCGAATATCAGTCAACTGTGACAGATCATAAGACCAAGGAGGACTTCCTCGATTGGCTGTACGGGCTCAGTGTACAC
>CAYJDU010000084.1:0-4559 GCA_964369035.1 uncultured Methanomassiliicoccales archaeon
ATGACGCTTCCTCCCAGTTTGATAAGTATCATGTGTTTACCCGTATTGGCTGGTAGTTTTAAGATTTGTTGCATAGTTCCGATGAAATGATGTGAAACGACTAAACATTTTATTAAAAGGTGGCTATCCCCCCTCATGAAGCATAAGATACCGATCATGGCACTGGTCGCCGTACTTGTCGTACTTTTAGCGACACCTATGTTATTGCCTGATGCTCAGGCGGATCCGAACACAGGAGAAATGAAACTGCTTTTCGAGGGACTTCCAGTGGTGAATGATCCGAATGATATAGATTATAATCCGATCAGGTTGAACGCTGGCGAGGAAGTAGATGTCAGGGTGGTTATAACCAACACATCCGCCGTCGATTGGATAGTGACCCTGAATGCGAAAGATTCAGAAAATGTGAATTATATAGGGGATCCTCAAACTAGGACCATCGAAGCATCAGGCTTCGATTTCATCGATATTATTTTTTCAACAGACAAATTCACGCGTCAGGGCACAGGGAATCTAGATCTTACCTTGCATATCATCGGGGACGTTTCAGATCGTACAGTGACCGAGGTCATTCATTTCGAGATCAGTTCCAGTCTTACCTCATCCGGATATTTCAATAAGATTTTGGGTGTTATACCGAACACACTGCCGGACCCTTTCAACATACCTATCGCATCAGCCATTTTCACATTGGCGATATGGTTCTTGATAGCTATCGTATTGATTATGGGGATAATTCCCGGAGTAATGCATTTTCCTCTAAAGGGTCGAAAGGCAATAAATAAGAAGAACGTAAAATCCGCTCGTAAAGTGATGTTCTCTGTAGTCATGATATATGGTGCATATGAGACCCTTAAGGTACTGGGTGTCTCCGAGTACATCATTGATTTCTCAGGAAGAATCGCCGCCATACTGTATGTTCTATTGGGTGCATTGTTAGCATGGGAAATTTATCGTGTGGCAGTGGAACACCTATTCTCCCGAAGAGGGCCAGATGGTGGTCCTGGAGCGGTAGATCAAACGCTTATCCCACTGTTCAATATGATCGGTAAGATCATGATAGTCACGATTGCCGTTGCTATGGTATTCTCTCTATTAGGGGCGGATCTGGTCGGTATCGTTGCAGGTGCGGGTATCGCAGGTTTAGCCCTCTCATTGGGAGCTCAGAGCATGCTCAGGCAGTTCTTCAGCGGTATCACTTTACTGACCACCCGTCCGTTCAAGGAAGGGGATTTTATAAAGATTGACGATTCTGTTGAGCTAAAGGTTCAGAAAGTAGGGATCATGACCACATGGTTCAAAACTCCGTGGAACGAAGAGATCATAACCATGCCTAACGACAAGGTCGCATCCAGTTACATCACGAACATGACCGGCGAAAATCTACATTACAGATTCAACCTCTTCGTGGAAGTAACTCGTGACGCAGACATAACGTTGGCTAAGAAACTGCTCGCAGACGCAGCCATGGAACATCCGGACATAATCAAGGACGGGACGGTCTTTATGCCATTCGCGCGTGCTACGGACATCACTCCATCTGGCATAAAAATTAGGTTGGCTGCCTTCGTCTATAATTACGAGGATTCATGGGGTATCGAGGCGTCCTTAAGGGAACGTGCACTCAAGGACTTCAAGGCGAACGGTATACAGATGGCATATCAGAGAATCGATATCAGGAACGAGTCCAGCGAAAGGATAGATCCAGACATCTGATGGTTGTGCCAGACATCTAAACCTTTTACAATAACAATTTTTATTAATGTAGATAATGGAATTTATTTCCTTCTGGGTTTTCTAAAAAGAAAGGAAAAAGATAGCGAATTTAATCTAAGTTTATATTCTATCTCTATATTTGAGCATAAGAGGCCCCAAGTTTCTAAAGTCCTCTGCTGGGTCATTGAAGATACAGTGTTATAAGTGTAGCATAAGCTAAAGTATATGCTTTTTAAGAAGGTGGGCCGTAGATCACTGATACGTTACGCCATCGTGATCGAGGAACTCGTTCCAGAGAGCTATCGTCTCCTGAGCGTCTTCTTCGTCCATGACATTTATGGCGTATCCGGCGTGGATAACTACCCACTGTCCAACCGTGACCTCCACCATTGCTACATTAGCCTGTTTGATGATTCCACCGAAATCTATCTCTGCGGTGTCACCATTTATCTCTACGACTTTACCGGGCATTGCCAAACACATATCACTCACTCCGAAACTATCTTTATTATGGCCTCTGCGGGTTGTCCATCCACAGCTTCCAAGGCTTCTATTGCTTTTTCCCTGGCACATCCCGTCTGAGACATTACCAGCTGTATATCCTCTTCAGGTATCTGAAGGATTGATTCTCCTGGACCTGACGTAAGTGGACGGGTCGTCTCGATGCCTGCGATCTGATAGGACTTCGTACCGCTCATATCTATGCAGACGACCTGGGCGTTAGTTATAACGATCTCGTTATCTCTCGTCCTGATTATCACTTCAGAAACGTTCGGGACCTCCGACTGACTAATGCCCATCTTTTTCATAGCCTGCTTCATTTGACGCTGATTTACTTTAGCCATGTATTCACCACAATTGACGACATGTTTAATTAATATTGCTTAGGAAAGAGACTCCTTTACAGATTTTTTCAAAGTATCGAGGAGTTCTGATGCCATTTTAGGATCCGGAATGCCTCCTTGTGCGAAATCCAGTCTTCCTCCTCCTCGTCCTCCGAATTTTCCTAACGCCTCTGTAATGATCCTTTTACAATCTGACCGTACTGAACCAGATGCCAGTATGGCGGCGACTGATTCTCCTGCAGAGACAAGGATTGCAACGCCTCCCGATTCTTTTATCCTCTCTGCCGATTCGGCGATAATCTTTTTATCTATCTCAGGGAGAAGGATGCTGTAAACAAAGGTCCCGTTAACATTCTCGGGCTCTAACGATGTTAGGACGGTTTCTGACAATTCCTTGAGTGATATGCGGGATGATCCGATCTCCCGTTTCATGTTCGTTACTGTTTTGACGATATCTTCGGGCTTGCTATCTGTAGCCTCCACTGTCTGTAAGCATATGTTAGCCAGATCCATGGCGGAATCTGCCGCGGCATCACCTACCTTGAAGTGTATGGCAATCCCGTCCTTACCTGCAGAGACCTTCCTGTCGACGAATATCGTCCCAAGTTCAGAGGTTTCCATCACATGTATCCCACTACATGCCGAATAATCGAAGTCACCGATAGCTACAACCGATATCTCCTCGTCTTCTGGAATCTGGTCCAGTTTTATCCTTACTTTATCTTTCAGGTCCGGGTCTTCCCTACTCATCAGTACTCTGCACACTGTCAGGTTCTCCCGTATGGCATTGTTGGCGGTGCGCATCGCTTTACCTATGGTATCCCATCCTATGTCCTTGTTCACGACGACATATTTACTTTCAGGGGATATGAATATCTTCGTTATTTCTAGTTCTGGCACTTCTTTTTTTAGTGATCCGAACAACAAGTGCTCGCCGGTATGTCCCATCATCAGATCCAAGCGTCTTTCCCAGTCCACACTACCCCATATATTGTCCCCTGCGTTGAAATTATTGCCAGGTATCCGGTGGACTATTTTTCCTGCTTCATTGTAAAAAGTTTCTGTCACTATAATATCGTCAATAGTGCCAGTATCACACACCTGGCCTCCGCCGCCGGGATAGAATGCGGTACGATCCAATATCACGAGCTCGCCTTCGGTGGAAATGACCTTTGCTTCGAACTCGAATTGATAACCGTCCTGCCTGAACAATTCCTCTGTCATAGTATCTTATGAAATAACCGCTATCTAATAAATATACGGAATGGATTTGACACATAGAGGGCGAACGATGTCGAGACTTCAGAGCATGGACGTACTAGATAAGCGCATAGTGGACCTAATGTGCACATCCAGCCAAGGCTCTTACAGGCAGCTCGCTAAACAACTGGGCGTACATCCGACCACTTTGATACAAAGGGTGAAGAATCTGGAAGATAAAGGTATCATCAAGGGATATCGGGCCAAGATCGATTACATGAAGTTAGGTTTCGATTACATGGGCATAGTCCACATCTATACCGACAATTTAGTGGAAGTTCTAGATAATCTCAGTAAAGTTCCTCAGATCATAGGAATATTCGATGTTACAGGCGATAGCGATGCGATCGCATGGATCGCATGTATCGACAGAGAAGATTTTTCTGAAACGGTGAAGCTAATTAATTCTCAACCTGGAGTTAAGAAAACTAACACCGCCGTGGTACTGAATATTGCAAAGGACCCCTTCGACTTTATTCCTGATATCGTTTCAAGGTCGGAAAAATCCTTCAACATTTAAAAATAAGATGCAAAATTCAAAACAGTCTTTTATGCGGTCTTTCAGCATATCTATAGACTTTTTCTGAACCTAAAGGCGTATTGTGTGAATATGTCTGCAATAATTATTATATATTCTAACTATTAGCTGATTCCAGTTCAATTGGAGATCAACCACATGAAGAGAACAAACACCTGCGGAGAGCTTAGGAAGTCTGACCTTGGAAAAGAGGTCTGCCT
>CAYJDU010000085.1:0-4558 GCA_964369035.1 uncultured Methanomassiliicoccales archaeon
TTCAGAACAGGTTAATAAACGCAGGTGGACATACGACTTAGGTGTACGGACTCCTCAGAAAAAGCTTCCTCGAGAGCTTGGTCATCAAGAGGAACGAGTATCCTTATTTTATTAATCCTATAAGCGACGGGGTACCTATAGTGGACCCCGCTTTATTGAAAGAGGTCATCGATGGTCTGATCGATACCTGTGAATTCGAATGTGATATCATACTTGCACCGGAGGCCATGGGAATCCCTCTTGCCGCCGCTTTGTCTCTTAGACTGGGCATCCCATATAGCATCATACGTAAACGGAAATATGGCATTCCAGGGGAGATCGAGGTCTACCGGGACACGGGTTATTCTTCGGGGAACATGTACATCAACGGGTTGAAGAGAGGTGACCGTGTGGTGATCGTCGATGATATGATCAGCACAGGTGGAACCATCAGAGCTTTGGTTTCCTCGTTGATATCTCACGGAATAGAGGTCGCCGACATATTGGTCGTCTTCGATAAGACCAAGGACCTCTCCGTAGCGGTCCCTGAAGTGAAAGTGAAAGCGTTATTGAGAATAAGTATCAAGGACGGCAGACCTTACTTAGATCACTAACTGTAGCTTTCCGCTTATATCCCGTCGCTACAACTATGACCTGTCATGGGCGCAGAGATACTTCTGCTGATATTGTTGATGAGTACAGCGGGAGCCTTGTTAGGCGGGTTCACAGGACTTGTGCCTGGGATACATGTAAACACACTTGCCGCCGTTATGTTGACCTCTTATCCTGCTCTGCATATAGCCGTCTCCAGTTTCGCAGAGCCAGAAACTGTCCCTGTACTTGTTTCAGCATGTATCATGTCCGCTTCGGTGGTCCATTCCTTCATGGATTTCATCCCTGCGGTGTTCATCGGTGCACCAGATGCAGACGAGGCCCTCACTATGCTTCCTGGGCACAGACTATTGATGAACGGAGAAGGGATGGCTGCCATAAGGGCGGCGGCGGTGGGAAGCGCAGTGGGAGCGATTAGCGCCATATCATTAGCGATACCCATCCAATACATCATGCTGAACGGAGCGGCCGATATAATGGACCAGATGACTTTGTATATGGTCCTCTTCGTTTCTATCGTTATAATATTCTCAGCGAAAGGGATTGATAGAAAAGTCCTTGCCGTTATACTCCTCGTAGTCTCTGGTGCACTGGGGGTAGTGTGTGATATGAACGTTCTTTCTGAAGGCCTGTTCGGAGAAGGGACACTTCTGTTCCCTCTACTGTCAGGATTGTTCGGCGTGCCGCCTCTCCTTAGATCTGTAGGGAACGAAGGCATACCGGAACAATATGATAGCTATGAGGATCCAGTAGGTCCGTTACCAGGGCTGAAGGGCGTCCTGACCGGATGTATCGCAGGATGGTTCCCCGGAATCACGGCCACTGCAGGCGCAGCACTTTCTGCTAGTGTTCGTAGTGAAGAGGAGCCTGAAAATTTTATTTCTCTCGTAGCTTCCATCGGGACCGTGACGTCGGTATTCTCGTTGGTCACCCTATCGGTTACCGGAAGTGGCAGATCAGGGACCTCGGCGGTCATAAAGGAAATAATAGGGGACGGATTGGAGGGCTTCTGTTCCGAAGAGTTCCTACTGTTATTGATGACGATATGCATCGCTTCCACCTTCGGTTACATCATGACCATCAACGTAGGACGTGGGATGTCCACCATCGCCGATAAGATAGATCCTTACAAGATGAGCATCGGAGCGTTGGTACTGT
The DNA here is from genome assembly GCA_964369035.1 of uncultured Methanomassiliicoccales archaeon. GTDB lineage: Archaea > Thermoplasmatota > Thermoplasmata > Methanomassiliicoccales > Methanomethylophilaceae > VadinCA11. The sequence goes on from CAYJDU010000085.1 coordinate 1,750, forward strand.
TGATCTCGATAGTTGCGTTGATGACGGGCCTAGGAGGCCTGTCCATATTGGCTGTAGCAACGTTGATAGGACTTGTCCCCCAATATGCTGACACCAGTCGGATCCCACTTACAGGATGCTTACTTATCCCTGTGATATTGAGCGGACTTATGTGATCACATACGCTTGGCCGCTCGGTCCAGGAACTTATCCACGTTCACTATGACCCTCTCATGTGTGCCTTTAGCAATCTCCCCCGCGGCGTCGGTGACCGAGAAAGAGAATATCAGATGATTGCCTTCGACCTTCACAAGTTCCGTGATGCACTTCACTGTGGAACCTACGGGCGTAGGTGCGAGATGGTCTAATACCGTACGGCTTCCAACGCTACATGTGTCTGGATCCAGTTGATCTATCACAGATGTGTACGCTGTTTTTTCCATAAGTGCAGAGAGAGCGGGAGTGGCGAACACCCACTGTGTACCGCTTCCTATCGATATGGCTGACATGTCCTTCGTAACTGTTTCAGATATCTCGCCCAGTATCCCTTCTGTCAATCTATTCTGTTCTCTTGCCATTTGTAAACCCAATGTCCCACATACTGTAAGTTTTTATTATCATTCGTATATCCGTATGATGATGGGATCAGACGAATTATACTCAATGCTCTACAGTCTCAGAGAAAAACTGAGATTAGAAGACGCAGATGAAGATGGCAGGAAGCCGAAGATATGCTCTGATCGGTCTTTGACCGAATTGTCCTTGAATATGCCCCTGGGGCCGGACCAGTTGGAATCGATTATAGAATTAGATGAGAAATTCATAGATTTATACGGTAGCGCATTCTTGGAAGTTATCCAAAGACATCGTTCGAAGAACGAGAACGGTGCCCGTATGGAAGACAAGACTGCGGACATCCTCCGCGAACTTGAGAAAAAATTGGTGAACATCAACAAAAGAAACCGTATGCTCTACCAGGGACGTCTCTCCAAGGATCTTACATTCGACCTTAGTAAAATAATCGGTAAGGACTATTCGGATATCCTCTTCGGTAACAAGTACAACGTGAGGCTTTGTGATCTGACCAAAAACGAGGAACAGATCAAGATATACAGAAAGCTTAACGACATGCTTAGAGAGGTTAACCGTAACTCCAGAGAGACGGGACAGTACGACCTTTTTATCGCTTATCCCTTTGTACAAGGTAAAATGCCAGGAGGAGACTTTGATATCCGTGCACCACTGGCATTATTCCCGGTAAAGATGGAGAAGGATTCCCGTTACGTGAACTTGATGATCGATAGGACTCGGGACCCTATCTTCAACGGCACCCTTGCATTGGCATACATAAAATTAGCGGGCGAGAATCGTCCTATGCCTGACCTTACCATCGAGAACTACGACGCAGGGAACTTCTTCAGTAAATTGATAGAGTTCTACTCCGAACAAGGCATATCGATGGAAACATGTGACCCCGAACCCACAGAATTCAGGGAATACAGGGCAGGAGAGTTCCCAAAATGTCTTCCTGGTCAACTCAAGATTGTACCTAACTTCGTACTAGGGCGTTATTCATCATACTCAAGCTCGATCCATTTGGATTTTGAGAACATAATCGAAGGTAACGACATCAATAGGGTACTGGACGATTTAATCAAAGACTTAGACCCAAGCTATTTCCTTGAAGATAGTAGGGGCCCAACTTCAAAGAATAAGACAGAGAAGAAAAACCCCGAGGCTTCCGAGAAAGACTTGCTCTACATTAACTCACTGAACAGTGCACAGGAAAATGTACTGACGGGAATCCAGAAAAGCGATGCTTTAGTGGTTCAAGGACCTCCCGGTACGGGAAAATCCCAGGTCATCACGGCATTGATAGTCTCTGAGATAATGCATGGACGTAATGTGCTGATGGTCTCCGAGAAGAAGACCGCGTTGGATGTCGTCTATTCTAGACTAGGGACGTTATCCAAATACTGTTTACTGGTGGATGATGCTGGCGGAAAGGAAGAATTCTATTCACAGATAAAGAGGATGTTAGAACCCGATAAAGAACGTCACGGGGCCAACCTGGACCCGATCTCAGAATCAATAGATCGAAACATCAGGATTCTTGAGGACATAAGCGAACGTATGTACAAGCCAGATAAATTCGGTTTATCTCCTTACAAGCTTTACTCCATGGATAGATGGTTGGACCTAAGCGATAAACACCAATACGAAGAATATAAAAAACTCAGGGAAGGCGTGGACCCACAGATATTATCTTTAACATACACAGAGGTTAAAACCCTGCATAAGACCTTCTCTGATCCAGTCACTCTTCTAGGGCTCAGGGAATATAATGAGTGTCTTCAGCGGACCCCTTGGATAAAGGATATGAAACCCCATCTCTCAGAATATAATATCAGTGAGATAAAGATACTGGCACTGGCACTTGAAGAGAAGGCCTCAGAGTGGATGTCCAAGAATGCTATATCCCGATCCTTAGGGAAAAAGAAGATTGTAAAGGAGGCTGAGGTCGTTCTAAGAATAGGTTTCGATACTTACGACGACAAGATGATAGATATGATCATCGAAGAACCAAGAAGGTTCATCGAGGCTTTAGCCGATTACAATATATTTTCGGAGCGGAACACCAGTTACAAACGCATGACTGAAAGCGAAAAGGTCTACGGCAGGAATCTGATAGCACTTATCGAGTCCATGAACTATAATGCTAAACAGTGCAACGACCAGATATTGAAATATATCCTGAACGAGCACCTGCAAAGATTCGATGCTGAGAACAAAGACCTGATGCAACAGATCCAGGACTTCGACCGCATCG
>CAYJDU010000086.1:0-4542 GCA_964369035.1 uncultured Methanomassiliicoccales archaeon
ATAGACACAATTAAGGAGGGATACTAATGGTAAGTCTTTCTGAGAAACTTCCATACGAGAAGATAACTGAGAACTTGAAAAAGAATGACAAAATTGCCGTGATCTGCTGTAATTGTTGTGTACGCTTCTGCGGATCTGGAGGAATCGATCATATGAATGACCTGGTTTCCAAATTGAAGGCGGACGGTTACACCGTTACAGATGTCGTTCCAACTGCAGGCCTATGCGTATACGATTACGTACGCAACGCAAGAGTAAGCGATGGAATTACAGCTGTAGTTGTATCCGCTTGCGTGGCAGGATGGACCAGTGCATCAAGAAGATGGACCGACATCAAAGTGATCCCTACTGTCGAGACTTTAGGTCTAGTAGTAGGCGACAGAAGAGTCGGTAATCTTAAACTGATCATGCCCTTCGAGAAGTACAAAGATCTCGCAGGTCAAGAATGGCAGATGATGTCTGGAGAGAGACAGAAAGAGGGTAAGATTCCTGTACCGGTACCGGAGGGACACTGAAATGATAGTATCCATAAGGAAATTCACCTACGATGAACTGGCGAGTAAACTGAAAAAGGATGATAAGATCATTCTCTTCACCTGCGGCACATGCATTAAATTCTGTGACATAGGCGGAAGAGAGCGAACTAGTCATTTAGCCGAAAAACTAAAGGCTGACGGTTACAACGTTATCAGAGAAGAGCTCGTAGGAGCAGCTTGTCTACTTGATCTTATAGAGAAGAGAAAGACCGATAAGGCTACAGCCGAGACCTTCAAAGAGGCCACAGTTATCATACCATTGACCTGTGAGGACGGCTACGACAACATTGCCTACGCCTTCCCCGACGTTAAGGTAATCTCGGTAACCAAGACCGTTGGTCTGGGTATATTCTCCACTGACAAGGGTATGACCCTTACGGTGCCATTCGAGAATACCGGGCTAAAAATGAACATCGAGGGTCATTCACTTCCTGATGTCGCCAAGAAACTGGGCTGCTATGCTGGCCCCTACTATGACGGCAACAAGAAGGCTTGATAACAGATCAGTTCAAACATGAGTACATAAACGAGAGCGTGAGAAAATATTCTCACGCTCCATCTTTTTTTAATTTTTATATAAACATTAAGTGTCGAAGTTTAATTCGTATATCACATTAAAGAGATAAATACGCCTTTGAAAAGGTACTAATTTAGACATAACATAGTATAATATAATCTCAAGAAAATTCATTATCACATTATATACCACAATAGTGGAGACCAGGGGGGTTGATGAAATGACTAAAGAAAATCTCGAAATAATATTGATGGAGTGCTTAAAAACATCTCCAGAACGTTTAAAGGAAGAAGATATACCAAAGAAAGTAGAAGAAAGGGCATTAGACCCTTCTGTTCAACAGATCTTGAGTAAGGCCATGCACGAAAGGGTAGAAACAGTTTGGGATAGATTAGAAAAACAACAGCCTCACTGTAAATTTTGTGAAACTGGAGTTTCTTGTCAACGTTGCGCCATGGGCCCCTGCCGCGTGATGGGAGGGGATAGGACTCATGGTGTGTGCGGAGCCGATGCCCATTTGATAGTGGCCCGGAATCTTTTAGACCAGATCGCAACTGGGGCAGCAGCGCACTCCGACCACGGCAGAGAAGTGGTAGAGACATTATTATCCACCGCCAGAGGTAAATCCCCCAGTTACGGTATTGCAGATAAAGACAAAATGATGGCTCTAGTAAAGGAATACGGCCTGGATGCTTCTGGTAGCGATCTACAGATAGCGGAACGTCTAGCTTTGGCTATGATGGATGAGTTCGGCACCCTCAAAGGTGAATTACAGATGATCAAACGTCTTCCAAAAGGCACCTTTGATATGCTGGCCGATTTACATTTATTACCGCGTTCCATAGACAGAGAGATCGTGGAATGTATGCACCGGGTCCATATGGGCGTGGGTGCGGATTACGCCAACATCCTGATCCAAGGAGTACGGGCATCCTTAGGTGACGGCTGGGGTGGCTCCATGGTAGGAACGGAAATATCCGATGTCTTATTCGGTACACCTCAGATAAGGAAATCCACCGTCAATCTAGGGGTCCTAAAAAAAGACCATGTGAATATTGCCTTACATGGGCATAACCCGATATTGTCTGAAATGGTTATAAAAGTAGCAGATCTTCCAGAAATGAAGAAGAAAGCTGCTGCTGTAGGAGCTAAAGGAATTAATTTAGTGGGATTATGCTGTACCGGCAACGAGTTACTTATGCGCAAAGGCGTGCCTCAGGCTGGGAATCATCTCAGTCAGGAGCTTGTAATAGCTACTGGTGCCTTAGAAGTGATGATCGTGGACTATCAGTGTATATTCCCATCTTTACCTAACACTGCGGCTTGTTATCATACCAAAGTGATCACAACTTCGCCTAAAGCCAAGATTCCCGGAGGCTATTACTTGGAAGTCAATCCAGAGAACGCTTTTGAACAATCTAAAAAGATGTTGGACATGGCGATTGAGAATTTCCCTCGCCGTAAAGAAGAGCGTATCCTCATACCTAACAAACCCATGGATGCCATGGTTGGTTTCTCTGTAGAATCGTTGAAAGCCGCATTAGGAGGTAGTTTAAAACCGCTTTTAGATCTGATCTTAGAAGGCAAGATCAGAGGATGTGTAGGAATAGTAGGTTGTAATAATCCTAAAATAAAGCATGACTACGGGCACGTTACCTTGGCTAAAGAGCTGATCAAAAGAAATATCATCGTGGTTGAGACAGGTTGCGCAGCTATCGCTTGTGCTGAGGCAGGTCTAATGAAACCAGAAGCTGCAGACATGGCCGGAAAGACGCTTGGAGACGTTTGTCGTTCCTTAGGCATTCCACCAGTGTTGCATATGGGTTCATGTGTGGACAACACTCGTATACTGACCTTGGCGGCGGAATTAGCCACTTTGGCCGGAGTTCGAGTGGATCAACTGCCATTAGCAGGAGCAGCCCCGGAATGGTATTCCCCTAAGGCGGTGGCCATTGGATCATATTTCGTAGGTTCCGGGATCAGTGTAGCACTGGGCGTCATGCCGAAGATCAGTGGCAGTTCCAAGGTCGTTGACTTACTAACTGAAGGTTTGAACGATGTGGTTAAAGCCAAGTTCTGGGTCGAACCTGATCCTAAGAAGGCAGCTTCAATATTGTTCGATCACATAGAGGGTAAGCGGACGGAGCTGGGTCTATGAGCCGTGAGGCAGCCAAAGAACTAGCGCAAGAATTAAAACAAAGACCTGGGAATATGAAGGGTCAACGTATATTGGTGGCCGGCAAAGGGGGAGTGGGGAAAAACACTCTCTCGGCAGCCCTTTGTCTCCTGGGCGCAGCCCAGGGACATCGTACTCTAGCTTTGGATCAAGATGCTCAGCAGAATCTAGCCTATTCCTTAGGTTATCCTGCGGATAAGGCGTCGCAATTACGTCCAATAACTCAAGAATTAGATTATATCGAACAGAAGGTAGGCGCACGCCCAGGATCGGGCTGGGGAGGTTTCCTGAATCTTAATCCAGACGTTTCTGACGTAACTGAGCGTTTCGGCAGTCATTTGAGGCCGAATCTAGATTTATTGGTAATGGGCGGAGTCGTCCAAGCTTCCACAGGATGCTTATGTCCAGAGAATTCTCTACTGGGGGCTTTGGTCCGTTTCTTAAATTCTCGAGACGAAGATCTCATGGTCATGGATGCCCAAGCCGGCATGGAGCCCTTTGGAAGATCAGTGGCCGAAGGCTTCGGCACCACTTTGGTGGTGGCGGAGCCTACTTTTAATTCTCTTCAGGTAGCAGGACGCATAGCCTCATTGTCTCGGGAAATGGGCATGAAGAGAGTGGATCTGGTACTGAACAAAGTTCGTAATGATACAGATCTGGATAAAGCCTTAGCCATATTGGACAAAACAGTTTTTGACCATATATTCTCACTTCCCCAAGATGAATCTGTAATGATCAATGAACCAGATGTCTCTAATCTGCTAGACACAGAGAGTGCTTACATGGAAGCGGTAACGTCTATGGCAAAGACATTATTCTTCAATTGATCAGATCGATATGGAAAACTATTTTCTTTTTTAATTTTTTGACACGACTTTAATAAATCGATATGAAAATAGATCACCAAGGCGGATTGCCAGTATTTCGAACATGCTGATTATACTGATTTATTGTATTGTTAACGTCATAAATACCCCATATCCACATCACTAACGCTATTATGGCCGGGAATAAAAATACATAGGACAATACCATTAACACCGAAAATCCTATAATAAGTAGAATACCTTTTGTTATCACTCCTGCGTACAGATGTCCTAACCCTACGCAAATGACAGATAATATAATTCCAACGCCCGTACTCTTCTGTGGATTCGCTGCATAAACATTACTGCCACCATATGGCGATCCTTGAGGGACAGTTTCTGACCCGCTCATACTGGCACCACAATCCTTACAATAAATGGCATCGTCAGGGTTGTCTTTACCGCATTTTCTACAATACATGATATCCTCTATTTTACAAATGTATC
>CAYJDU010000087.1:0-4476 GCA_964369035.1 uncultured Methanomassiliicoccales archaeon
CATGACCATACCGTCTTTCAAAGGGTTTTTCCAGTATTTGACCAGACTGACTTTACCTGTAAATTTACGGGTCATGGTAACATTCTTGTCCGTCGTGAGTACAAAACCCCGGTCAAGATCGTCAGACTCGATACCTCTTAGTGCAAGACCCACATGGTCACCTTTAACGGCATCAGCGGCATCGAGGTCATGTTTCTGTATAGATTTGATCACGACTTCTTTTTTGAGCGGCAATACCGTCATTTTATCATGCTTACGGAAATATCCGTCCGCTACGGAACCTAGGACCACCGTTCCCACACCTTTTACGTTAAAATGACTGTCCACGGGACAGGACCCACATGTCCCTTCTCCAGACTCCCTGCTCTGTTCTGAAGCGAGTACCAGAAGCTGTTCTCTGATCAATATGGGGTCGTATTCCTTGATCTCGTAGCCCTCGATGCATGTATCTGCGATAAGCGGCTTAATCTGATCCGGCTGAATAAAATTCCTAAGTATGATCCATCCTTTAGTTATGCCGACACAGTCGGCCATGACTATGGTCTCCCCGAGATATGAGTCAATCTTGTCTACCACAAGTATAGCGAACTCAGCCATCTCCAGAGAGTAAAACAACGAAGTAAGTTTTTCCGGATATTTCGATGGTTCTATAAGGGTTACCGAATCGTTCCCTCTTTTCAATTCAAAAAAGGTCACGTCGGTGACGGTCCCTTTTTTACCGATCTCCTCGGCCACACCTTTTGCACCTAGGACCGCTACGTTAAGATTACTCATCAGATATCCCCGCCTTTAACAAGTTCTACCCCGGCCTTCTTCAGTGCTTCTACGGCACGGACGGGGTCGTCGACACGTATGAAAAATGCAGAGAGATTCTTTCCTGCATAGGCATAGCCGTACTCTATGTTGATGCCCTCGCGTCCACAGACATCTGCCGCATCGAACAATGAGCCAGGAGTGTTATCGATAACTATACCGATCACCTGGGTCTTTTTGACAATTATGCCTTGTTTCTTAATAAGTTCAAAAGATTCTTCAGGGTTATCCACGATGGCCCGGAGTATTCCGAACTCCGATGACTCTGCAAGATTGAACGCCTTCATGTTGACCTTGCAACTTTTAAGCGTCTTAGCGATCGCCGCAAGGCGTCCCGGCTCATTGTTCACAAAAATCGAAAGCTGGATGATTACGTTATCTTCTGACATTATAATGACCTCTTGTCTATTACCCTGGATGCTTTACCATCGAACCTGGGGAGCTCCCCCGGAGCCTTAAGTTCCACATGTACACCGAGGTTGAGATATTTCTTAAGTTCTGTTTCTATATGTGACCGTAACGTAAGCATATCTTCCATTTTATCGCTAAAAGATTCAGGCTTAATCTCAACTTGGACCACCATATTGTCCAAGGAACCTTTACGCGTGACTATTATCATGTACTGATTACCGACCTCAGGAACCTGCATAAGTGCAAATTCGATTTGTGACGGGAACACGTTGATGCCGCGGATGATCAACATGTCATCAGAACGTCCAGATATCCTGGATATCCGAGGTGATGTACGTCCACATTCACAGACGTCCTCGCATACCACAGAAATATCGCTAATCCTGTATCTAACAAGAGGAAAGGCATCTTTTTTAAGCATGGTTATGACCAATTCACCTTTCTCCCCTGGTTCAAGGGTCTCTCCAGTGATTGGGTCGATAGTCTCAACATAAGCAATATCCCCGCTTACGTGTATACCGTTACGCTCTTCACATTCCGTGAACATCGGCCCAGCTAGTTCACTTGTACCGTATATATCATAAGCCTTGACGCCTGAGAACTCCTCTATGCGGTCTCTCATACCCTCGGTCCAAGGTTCAGCGCCTAATACGGCCTTTTTGAGTTTCGTATCCTTACGGAAATCAATGCCGAGCTTATCAGCGACTTCCATCATATGGATAAAGTAAGACGGGGTACATGCTATTACAGTGACTCCAAGGTCCTGCATGAGCTCCAGTTGACGTTCGGTGCTACCGGTACTTGCTGGAAGGACGGAAGCGCCGACACGTTCTGCCCCGTAGTGAAGACCCAGTCCTCCTGTAAACAGTCCGTATCCATATGATACTTGTAACGTATCTTCCTCCCCGACGCCTATGGAAGTAAGAGAACGGGCTAAAGCCTCGGTCCAATAATCCAGATCGTTCCTTGTGTAGCCTACCAAAGTAGGTTTACCGGTGGTCCCTGAAGAGACATGATATCTTACGATATCCGTATTAGGGACGTTGAACATCTTTGTCGGATAATTGTCCCTGAATTCCTGTTTGTACATGAATGGCAACTTAGAAACATCGCTTAAGGATACTATGTCCTCTGGCGTGACGTTCAAAGAGTCCATTTTATGCCTATAGAACTTATTAGAATTATACAGGTCGGATACCAGTTTCTTTATGCTGTCGAACTGCAATTTTTTAAGTTCGTCCTTTGGCATGCACTCTACTACAGGGTTCCAGAACATGGTTATCGTATGCTTTCTGTTAATTAATCCCCCTTATTTATATTGCACGAGCGATTCGTTGGTGCATGGAGAGCAGAGAGGCCTGGGACGAACTATACAGAAAACAGCCCAGGGCATGGAGGGGCTCATCCAAGGTTCCCGACCTAGGTTTTCCTGAAGGAAGTGAAATCCTTGATGTTGGTTGCGGTAATGGAAAAACAACATCCGCACTGATAGACTTGGGTTTCTCTGTAACTGGGATAGATCATTCAAGATACGCCATAGATCTATGTGAAAAAAATTTCGGGGATAAAGCCTCGTTTATAACTTCAGATTGCTGGAATATGCCATTTTCTGACGACTCTATGGATGGCATATATGTGGTACATCTGACAGAACATCTGAGCGATATGGAATTAAAAAAATTCTCAGATGAATGTTATCGGATACTTAGATCGAAAGGTAAGATATTCGTAAGGTCTTTTTCACCTGCAGATATGAGATCTTCTAACGAGACTAGGAACAACATATCCTATCATTACAGGACTCCAGAAGAGATCCGGCTCTGTTTTGGGATTTTCAACGTCGATAAATTAATGTTGGTTAATGATAAAACAAATTTTGGCACGATAAGAAGCCGTTCCGAATGCATTTTCATAAAACCTTGATATAAGGTTCCGATAGAGTTATATCCGGTGATAAAATGAATGTGTCATGATCTGCCCTAAATGTGGAACGGCTAATGATGATGAACAGCTGTTCTGCGAGAACTGTGATTGGCGAATGGATGTCCCATACGTATATAAGAAGAAACGCAGCGTGAGCACCTTCGCATCGATTACCCTTGTATGTGGAGTGCTATCTGCTTTGCTCCTTATGATCGTGCCAGTAGTAAGTATTGTCCTAGGTGCATTAGGTTTGATGCTCGGCGGATATTCATTTAACTTGAGCCGCATCGCAGATAAGAAGAATGCGAACACACTTATCGCCATCTCAGCCATAGGATTATTGCTTTCCATGTTAGGATTCATCCTCGGATTTGTATACATCTAAGGGTGTTAAATGGCGGTATATAAAGGACGTTACATCCTGAAAGGCCTTGGGGAGATTTCCCCTGCCATGGAGAAGGACTTGGACCTTGCATATGAGATATGCGAAGGATATCATAACGACTTCCAGTGTGAAGAATGCGGAAAATGCTGTTACCAAAAACTTATTACGATACTTCCTGAAGAAGTGGACCGTATATCTACAGCAGCAAAGATTCCTCTAGGGGAGTTCATGTCCTCGTATGTAGGGGTCGCAGGTGACGGTATGATCATGCTCCTTCGTACAGATCCATGTGCGTTCCTAGGTAAAGATAAGAAATGCAGGATTTGGGAAGACCGTCCAGAGATTTGTAAACAATTCCCTTATCTTGTATCTATGTTCATGGGTCGCGTATATCTTTCCATTGTGAACGATGACGCGGACATACTGGAACTTATAGATTACATGGATAATTCATGGCCTTGTACTAAGAATATCAAGGAAACGATATCTGCTAAAGTAGCCACCGCTCGAGAATTCAGAAGATCTCAGGCCCCATGTGAAAGTGCGAAGGACATATAATCTTCGATATATTTTGAAGGCAGTATATTGTGGCCTTCACCTGGTAACCTGATGACCGTACAATGTGGTATCATATCCGCTAAGGCGTCGCCGAACTCCTGTGGCACCATGTAATCCTCAGAACCATGGATAGAAAGAGTGGGGGCCTCTATCTTGTGCACTTGGCCCTCGGTAGAATATTGATCCACAGCATTTATCTGGTATTCCAGACCGTCGACATCCACGCTTAAGTTATCAGTCACATCCCTTCTTTTGACTGAAAAATATATTTCTGGAAAGCACATCGTTTTTAACGGCACGGTAAGATATTTTTTCGGCATCCCATCCTTTACCGCGTCGATCATCCCATTGAACATAAAGGAGGAACGTTCGGGTCTCCTGAGATA
>CAYJDU010000088.1:0-4177 GCA_964369035.1 uncultured Methanomassiliicoccales archaeon
TTTCAGGTATAGGGCACGCCTAGCTCCCCGGTCAAGCCAAACAGTTACTAACTAGCGACAATATATTTAACCGCTTGTCATAAAAATATAATTTTACAGCTGGTCATATTTCTTATTGGAACCTTTAGAGAATTCCACGGGGTATTTCTCATTGTTCTTGAGAAGCTTTCTTTTCAAGGCTGAAGATAGATCAATCCCGTTCATCTGTGCGAACCTTAGCACAAAGTACAGAACATCGGATAGTTCGTCACATATCTTCGTGCGGGATTCTACATTCTCCATCATATCCGTACATTCGTAGATATCCTTGAATCGGAAAAGTTGTAACAACTCTGAAGCTTCTGTCTCCATACCGATAACCAGGTCTTTTGGGTTATGGAACTGATCCCAATCCCGCTCCTCGCAGAATTCCCTTACCATATTTTTCAGATTCTCGACACTTGTTTCGCTATCCTGCATATTACTTGATATTGTGTCATACGTAAACTCTTTTTCATTTTTTTCTACAACGCATTAAATATGTCCTTCTCATAAGGGGCTATACCGTGACAATCATTAGCACGGTACTTGGTGAAAAGATGTTTGGAATAACCGATCCATGGATCTGGATGGCATACGCTGCATGCTTCTTAACGACAGCATTCTGCATAATATTCGGATTAGTTAAAGGAAAAGGCCCAACAGAAGAGGATGATGCAGATGAGTGAAGGTATAGACCTCACAATCTTTGCTGTCATGGCAGTCATATTCGGAATCGCTACGGCCGCTTTAGCCTATTATGGTTACAAGAACACTCGAAGTAGCGAACAATATATGCTTGGAAGGAACAAGACAAGTCCTGTCATAATAGCGCTTTCTTATGGTGCTACCTTCCTCAGCGCCTCTGCCATAATAGGGTTCGGAGGACAAGCGGCGGTACATGGTATGTCCATCCTTTGGCTTTGCTTCCTTAACTTGTTTATCGGAGTGATAGTCGCCTTCATCGTTTTCGGGCCTAGGACAAGAAGGCTCGGGAGGAAACTCGGAGCCTCCACCTTTGCCGATCTATTGGGTAAAATATACAAGTCCAAAGGGATCCGTGGTTTTACGGCGATGTTAATAATCGTGATGATGCCGATTTACTGTGCCGCGGTGCTTAAAGGTGCTGTTAACTCACTTTCAGTTCTAACGGGACTTACGGCCTATTATGACATTTTACTGATTGCATTGGCTGTGGTCGTCGCCCTTTACGTGGTATACGGCGGGATAATAGCTGTGATGTACAACGATGCTTTGCAAGCTGGGATAATGTTCATCGGTATGATCGTTATTCTGATCTTCACTTATTTGATGTTCGGTGGCGTTACATCTGCCAATGCACAGCTCAGTAATCTTTGGGATGCGCAAATCATCGACCAGTTAGGAGTATTAGGAGGAGCAAGAGGCTGGACCAGTTTCTCTGAATTCGGTACACCAGAGTGGATGTTGGTGGTGACCACATTCCTTATGGGAGTCGGTATCGGTTCACTTACTCAGCCACAATTAGTGGTGCGTTTTATGTCCGCCCGCGACGACAAGACGTTATACAAATCGATGATAATAGGCAGCATATTTATGTTCGTCGTCGTAGGTGCCGCATACACCATCGGACCTCTTAGTAACATTTACTTTGCTGATATACATGATATGGGTTCGTACGAATACGTCAGAAGTATGGGGCTTGGAACCGATTTCATAATACCACAGTTCCTATCGGAGATCTTTAGCAGTGTGACGTTCGGAAATCTGTTCCTGTCGTTGTTCTTACTGGCTTTACTAAGTGCGTCGATCTCTACGTTAAGTGCGTTGATGCACACCATAGGGGTTGCAGGTGGATACGATATCTTTACGTTGGCAAAGAACCGTAAATCAAAAGAAGAAAAAGATTCACAGTCCATCAGGATCAACAGGATATTCACGATGTTCGTGCTAGTTGCGGTGGTGGTCGTCTGTTACGTTATGCCTAATGATATAATCGCCAAGGCAACGTCGGTGTTCATGGGGATGACGGCGGCCGCGTTGCTACCAACGTACGTACATGGACTTTATTCGAAAGAACCGAACGCTCTTGCTGCAAAGATCAGCATGACCTTTGGGACCATCGTATACCTTATTTGGGCACTGTTCATGAATGCAGGGACAGCTATCTTTTTGCCAATATGCAAACTAATCACGGGAAGCGCCGTTCTGTTCCCTGGATCTGTAGCATCAGGAATAGATGCGGTGATAATCGCACTGCCTATATCCATAATAGTCATGGCTATTGTGCTTATAACGCAACGCCAGATCGTAAAACATGAGGTCTCAACGATCTAATTCCCAAAAACCCCTTATCTTTATTTTTAAAGAGTTGGCAGTTTCCTCGAGCATCTGCACATCATCCTCATCCAAGATAAGATCTAATGCAGAAACGATACCTTTTACTTGGGAAGCCCGAGTGACCCCCACTATCGGTATAGCTCCACATCCAACACACCAAGCGATAGCTATCTGAGCGTCGGAGACGCTGTAACTATCGGAAAGTTTTTGCATCTGCATTTTCAAAGGTGCCAAAGAGCTCATCAGCGATCTATCATACAGGAGCGCCCGATAGGATCTTGACTCGAACATCGAGGACGTTGAATATCTCCGTGTGAGTGCCCCCTGTTCTAAAACCATGTAAGCAAAGAAAAGTGCATCATTCTCCTTGCACCAATCGATGATACCCTCGTCCCTCTCACTGTGACTGACGATACTGTAGTGACTTTGAACATATGAAAGCGAATGACCTGCCCTTTCGAGGATGAACTGAGCTTTTTTTATCTCACTGATATTGAAGTTAGAGACGCCTGCATTCTTGATGGTCCCATCGTCAAGTAATGGTATCAACTCTTTTACCCATTTATCAACGTCTATAGGCATCTGTATCCCGAAAAAATTCAAAGAGTTAACACCTAAAGTGGCCATACTGTGCTCAGCGGACTTTCTAAGCGCATTCCGACGTTGGAAACTTGATGGGACGAATTTAGTAGAGAAATGTACGGATTGATCGGATTTGCTTGCGTATCCCAACGCCGTTTCACTGGTACCGAATGCAGGAGAGGTATCAAAGAAGTTTACGTCCTGTGCAACGGCACTCCTGAACACATAACTGAGATCGTTGGCAGACAGTCGTGAACCGTACATCTGGTCACCTCCGTTTATACCGCCTCCCCATGCAGCGGTACCGATGCCGACAGGGGATATGTCCATACCCCTAAATTTTATATTGTTCACAATACATGGATATAGTACCAATTATAATTAATTCTAGTTGCACGAATTACTCCGTCACTTTTAGGTATATTGAAGATATAGCCTGATTATGGAAAAAGCGATGGAGCTGAAAAACGTCTCTATAGTTAGAGAAGGAGAGAGGCTCTTGGATTCTATCAGTCTAGATATCGATGCGTCGGAGAACGTGGCGGTGATAGGACCTAATGGATCAGGGAAGACTACTTTGATCAAGCTTCTAAGAGGCGATATCTACCCATACTACGATGAGGACCAACCATCGGTCATGAAGATATTCGGTGAGAATAATTGGTCTATCTATGACGTAAGAAGTAAGATGGGTGTGGTATCGATGGACCTACAGAACATGTTCAATAATGATACCCTTGTAAAAGATATCGTCCTATCAGGATATTTCAGTAGTTTCGACGTGTTCAGGAATCATGAGATCACCGATGGGATGAGGGAAGGTGCGTTACATGCAGCCGAATATATGGGGATAGAACACTTGACGGAAAGGACCGTGGTCGGATTATCCATGGGAGAGATGAGACGTGCCCTCATCGCAAGGGCATTGGTCACATCCCCTAATATGCTTGTTCTTGATGAACCTATGACAGGATTGGATATCGTCATGAAATCTAAATTCCGTAAAATGTTCGACCTGATGTCCGGATCCGGCGTCAAAATAGTGATGATCACCCACGACCTGACGGATATTCCCGTATCGTTAGACCGTATTATTATGATAAAAGACGGAAAAGTATATGCCGATGGTCCGAAATCTGAAATCTTAACATCAGAAAAAGTAAGTGGACTTTTCGATGAACCTATTAATGTTCAATGTGATAGCGGAATATATTCTATGAGGATGGACGCGTGATAAGGTATATTTGTTCAGAGTGCG
>CAYJDU010000089.1:0-3895 GCA_964369035.1 uncultured Methanomassiliicoccales archaeon
GTATCGAGAATATCTTCTTTCCTTTGACGGCATTAAGTGCATCCATCATATCTTCGTGTACGGGATTTCCTTCAAGGACAAGGGATTGGGCCTCTATGTTCATGGCCAACTTATGATTGGTCTCAATGGTCTCAAAAGATGCAACTCCTGGTAGGAAGGATTTACGCCCTCCTGTATAACCAGCGAAATAATGAGGTTCTACACTTGTTATTATCACTAGACGATCGGAATCAACTGCTATTTTGTTGACGTTCATCGGTGTACCGTTCTTTGACGTACCAAGGTTGACGCATTCCGATCTGTGTGCATCATGGACTATGATGCGGTCTTTCAGATCATTGTAATGTGAGCCGAATATGAAGTCATATTCTTCTGCATTAGGGGCACGGTGATTGCCAGTGGCTATAATGTATCTGGCCTCTCGTAGGTCCATTTTTTCCGATAGGGCATCCAGTACTTTTGCCGTAGGCGTAGGACGGGTGCCGTCATTGAGTATGAATACGATGTCTTTTCCATCTTTCAAGAATTTCTGAAGGTTCTCGGAACCCATCGGATCCTCGATGGAAGAGTTTATAACATCGCTTGGCGGGGAGCATTTAACGTCCTTGGGATAGAACGTACCTATGAAATTTTTCTCGGGTATCTCTACCGATCGAGAATCCTTTCCGTACTTCACGTCGATTTTCATTCATTGCATTATTGCGGATATCTTATTAATAAATTTATTCTAAAAGTCGCGTGTAAAATATATACGGTACTAGGGGATGTAGGGGTAGATGTCCTCTTTTCGTGAAATAGGAGAACGTGAACTTATACGCAGGATGTTGAAAGCAGTTCGTCCGTCCGGTAGGGATGGACCTGGTGACGATGCTGCACTCGTTGATATCAGCGGACGCTTGGCAATATGTTCTGACGGACTGACCTTCAAACGTCATATGCCTGAGACAATGACCTTCGAGGAGTTCGGATGGACGACGGCCGCTGTGAATTTCAGTGACATCGCATCTATGGGCGCCAGACCTAATGGGATACTAATCTCGTTGATGATTCCCCCAGATATGGACGAGGAATCTGTTTTTGAAATTATGAACGGAGCGGATCAATGTGCGGAATTCTGTGGCACGTTCATCATTGGTGGAGATACAAAGGAAGGGGAAGGTGCCGCCGTAGGCACGGCAATAGGAAGTATGGAAGGTCGAACTCCAATGACCCGTTATGGAGCTCGTCCCGGTGACATAATAGCAGTTACCGGGGAACTAGGTACCGCAGCGGCAGGATGGCATTCTATAAAGAACAGACTGGGATTGGAGTATTCGGAGTCAGCACTTAAAGTGCCAGCACCAAGGACCGAAGAAGGGATAGCCCTTTCGAGATCTGGAGCGGTAACGTCCTGTATCGACTTATCAGACGGACTTGCGGAGGCCGCATGGAAAATATGTGAGCTCAGTCACGTCGGTATGGAATTCCGTAGGGAATTCCTCCCGATAGGGGATGACGTTTTGAAAGTTAACGAAACATTAAGGGTCCCCTTGGATGAAATGTTGCTTTATTGGGGTGGGGAGTACGAGCTGATGTTTACTTTCAGAAAAGAAATGATAAAAGAGCTGTACGACAATAACATACCGTTCACGATAATAGGTGAAGTTGACAACGAAGACTCGCCGAGGGTAACCAATTTAGAAAAAACAGAGGTACTGGGACATGGCATTTATTAATCCGGAGGTCGAGGCTGCATACTACACAAGAGAGGATGGTCACTACAAGTGCGGCCTATGTCCTCACGCTTGTCGTATCAAACCTGGGGAGTACGGAAGGTGCGGTACCAGATATGGCGGGGACGATATGCTTGTAGCATACACTTACGGCAAGATATCGTCGATATGTGTAGACCCGATAGAAAAAAAACCGTTATATCATTTCTATCCTGGTTCTAAAGCATTCTCCGTTGGTAGTGTAGGATGTAATATGACCTGTCGTCATTGTCAAAACTTTGCGATATCCCAACATTCTACTGGCAAGAAACGTACTACTTACGCATCTCCCGAAAAACTTGTGGGTATGTGCAGGAAAGAAAAAATAGATATCTTATCTTTTACGTACAACGAGCCGACGATATGGTACGAGTACATAATGGACGTAATGGATCTTGATCCTGATCTTATCTGTGTATTGATAACCAACGGTCTGGTGAACGAAGAGCCACTTAAGGAACTCTGTAAAGTAACTTCTGCCATGAACATAGACGTTAAAGCGTTCACAGATGAATTTTACATGAAGATCTGCGGGGCACATCTGAAGGATGTTTTGAGATCTGCGAAGATAGTGTTCGATCAGAAGGTCCATCTCGAGCTCACCTACCTTATGATACCAGGTCTGAACGATAGCCCTGAGGAGATCAAGGAGTTCTCGGAATGGGTGAAAAACGAACTATCGGAAGATGTGCCAGTTCATTTTTCCAGGTTCCATCCTGACAATGAGATGAACGATATAAAGTGGACCGCCCCTGAGTCATTGATAGGTGCAAGGGACATAGCTATGGAAGCAGGTCTCAATTATGTGTACGTAGGCAATATAATTGCGGAAGGTACAAGCGATACCTTCTGTCCGGAGTGTGGTGCTGTTGTCGTAAAGCGTCTCGGATATCTGATCGAGATAGAAGCTTTGGACGGTAACAGGTGTGCTGCGTGTAAGCATAAGCTGAACATGGTCAGATAAGGAACAGTACGTTACCGACGAGACCAGTGAACAAAAAGGCAACGAACAACGGGACCATGAAAGGGATCATAGGTGTGACCCAGATTCTCTTTTCCCCATTCTCTCTTAACCTTTCATAAACATCTTGAGGGCATTCGGGTATCGATATACTGTATAATCCGTTCTCGCCGACATCATCCATGGGCCAGACAAGGGATCCCTCAGCATCATCGATATCCATCATGTAACCCGAAAAGATTCGTAGTCCAGTATTTTTGTCCTTGTAGTTCTTACATACAAAATATATGACGGCTGAAAGTGAGAAGAGTAGAGCATAGAAAAGTACTGTCAGAGAGAACACGAACACTTCCGAGATGACTCCATCGGGGACGGCTATGGCAGGAGAGTGCCAGAACTTAGGATAGAACGGAAAAGCAACCGTGAGAGCTATCGCACATTTGGCATCTGCACCGCCTCTAAGGATCCCTGCCATGTACATCAGCATGTATATGACGTAGAAAACGAGAATCGTCACTCCTGCATTTATCATCCCGTTAGAAGAGGAAAATACGTAAGGTATCAAGAAAAGAACAAAGATAGACCCATAGATAAGAGCTGACGTAATTTTAGTGCGTTCCGAATCCCAGAGTATATCGAATAATATAATCCCAGATCCAGCGGCCATGGCTACATGTTCCCATCCGATTCCTTGGTTTATGGATAAGGTGATCCAGGCGATGATACCAGAGATTCCTATGGCCATCCAGTGACCGTCATGTACTTCCCGGGCCCTGATGTCACTTATAGCAGCCGACGCGAGTATTAGCGATACTAGGATGAAAAGTATTAAGCCAATTATCTCAGGAGTATTCACGATATTCTATGTCATGGGCATAAATGTTATAAAATCTGGTGCCAATTAAGGGGCTCGTGAAAGCAAAGTTTCCAATTTTTCTCTTGGCGTTTATATCTGTGTCTGCATTAGTCTTAGTGCCGATAGTTAACGCAGAGGAAGCCTTTGCAGAGAATATCGGAGACGTAGATTATAAAATAGCTCAGATAACCGACAAGGGTACATTTCCTTACACGAACACCAGCTCGGATTTGGATATCAAATCTGGAAAGTCTATTGTTCTTGAGATAAAACTTACTTCTCTTTCTACGGATCAGAAAATATTTTGGATGACTCACTCTTCTAGTA
>CAYJDU010000090.1:0-3757 GCA_964369035.1 uncultured Methanomassiliicoccales archaeon
CATGATGGTCCGCGAGATAGTGGATTCAGGGATAAAGGCTAAGATCATAGGATATTACGCTGAAGGGTTCGGATCAGAATGGCTTGGTAGGACAATTGATCATCGAACGATAGAGGACCTTGAAGAACTTAGTAAAAAGCACGGCATAAGTGTGATAGGTGAAGGCGGTGAGTACGAAACAATCGTCATAGATTCACCTATGCACAAGTATCCTATGGAGATCGAAGGATCGAACGAGGTCATCGGTCGGAATAGCGGAACCCTCAATGTGACCAAACTTGTGCCAGGCTCTCGGGGACAAACCTTCTGAGTCTTAGAGCGTTTGCCACCACCAACAGGGAGGATGCGGACATAGCCGCAGCCGATATCATAGGCATTATCGTAACGTTACCGATACCGAAGGGATACAGGATCCCCACGGCGATAGGTATTGCTATGATGTTATACACGAAAGCAAGGAAAAGGTTCTGTTTTATGTTCTTCAATGTTGCCTTCCCTAGCTCCATGGACGCGGGAACGCATCTGATATCATCGGTCATCAACACGACGTCAGCAGAGTCCATGGCGATGTCCGTTCCGTTACGTACTGCAAGACCCAGATCCGATTGCATCAGGGCAGGGGCATCATTTATGCCGTCACCTGTCATGGCAACGTATCTTCCCTTGGTCTGCAGGTCCTTTACAACCTCTAATTTATCCCCTGGTGTAGCGTTGGATATGACTTCATCGATCCCCACCTCTTTTGCCACGGACAGTGCTGTCACCTTGTTATCGCCGGTGACCATTATGACGTTGGCACCGTTTTCCATTATCCGTGTAACTGTGTATTTGGATTCAGGTCTGATTGGGTCCGACACTGCGATGATTCCTAGTGCCAAATCATCTTCGGCCACGTAGAAGTAAGTCATGGACCTCTTAGCAAATCCTTCAGCGTCATTATCATATTCGGACACATCGCACCCTATATCGGCCATAAGCTTCGCATTACCTACAGAGATGGTCTTTCCGTCAACTACGCTCTTTACTCCTCCACCTGTTCTAGATTCAAAGTCGGTGTGTTCTGGTATGGTTATCCCGTTAGTTTTCGCATAGGATATCACAGCCGAAGCGATAGGATGTTCCGAGCCACTTTCTGCAGCAGCAGCTAAACCGATCATTCTGGCACTCTCGCCTCTTGTGGCTATGTCGGTGACCCCTGGCGATCCTTTAGTGATAGTCCCAGTCTTATCCAATATCACCGTGTCTATGCCTCCTGCTCTTTCCAATGCGGAAGCACTTTTGAAAAGGATCCCGTGATCGGCCGCTATACCGGTCCCTACCGTTATCGCAAGAGGTGTAGCCAATCCTAAGGCACAAGGACATGAGATCACAAGAACTGATATCAACACTGTTAAAGAGAATTCTAACCCTTTCCCTAGGCCGAACCATAGGATGAAGGCAGAAATTGATATCACGATCACCATGGGCACGAAAACCGCCGCAACCCGATCGGCTAATCTTGCCACCGGAGCCTTTGTGCCCTGGGCAGTCTCCATCATAGTTATTATCTCATACAGGACGGTGTCTTTGTTGGTCTTTACGGCTTTTACGATGAATCCACCTGCACCGTTCACTGTACCAGCAAACACATTGTCCCCTTCTTTTTTAGAAGCTGGTACACTTTCCCCTGTGAGCATGGACTCATTAACGGAGGATGTGCCAGACATCACGATGCCGTCCACAGGGATCCGGTCCCCTGGTTTTATCGGTAGTAGGTCCTCAGGAACCACTTCAGATATGGGTACCTCGACCTCGACCTTATTCCTTATAATTATGGCGGTCTTCGGTTGAAGGTCTATCAACCCTCGTACCGCAGAGTTCGTCTTTACCCTGGAACGGGATTCAAAATATTTTCCTACAGAAATCAATGTGATTATCATAGCCGCGGATTCATACGTCAGATGCATCGCTGGTCCGCCGATAAAGAGCTGCCCCGTGTTCCATAAGGCGTAGAGGAATGAAACTGTCGTTCCAAGTGCCACAAGGGAGTCCATCGTCGGGGTTCCAGAGAACAATGCAGGATAACCGCGAACAAAAAACCTTCTTCCTGCATAGACAACAGGGATACAGAGTATCAGTTGTATAACAGCAAAAACAGTAAGGTTATCGGAGAACCAAGGGACATCCGAGAACATGTCCCACATGGCAAGGATAAATAAAGGAATAGTGAAAATAGAGGCTATGACAAGATCCCTTCTCATAGTTTCCACTTCTTTGGCCTCAGTCATTGCGATGACTTCTGGGTCGTTCTCTATCACTTTATATCCGGATCTTTTGATCACGTTGATAAGGTCTTGTTTGGTCAATTCATTGGAATCGTAACTTACAGCGGCTACGCTGTTCCCAAAGTTAACTGCGGCTTCATAGACCCCTTGAGTGGATAGTAACGATTTCTCTATCTTCTGCGCACATACAGAACAAGACATTCCAGCAATGCGTAAAGTCACTCTCTCGCGGCCCTTATCCGAAGAGACCACGCTTCACCTCTGCCCTGAAACCGACGTCCACCACAGCGCGTATAAGACTCTCTTTAGGAACGGATTCATCATGAGTGATGGTAGCCAGCCCTTTTTTCTGATTAACTGACACGTCTGTGACCCCATTCACGGTCCTGAGGGAGGCCTCTACCTTATTTACACAGTTGATACACGTCATTCCCTGTATCTTAAGAACGGTTTGGAACATGGTCAATATATCGTATACCTCTTATAAGAAGTTCAGTTACGGCTTTCAATCGCTTTGACTATTTTCGATATCTCACGCTCGGAGTCCTTCCACATCCCTGGGGTCCATACCCTGTGCATATTCCATCCGTTTATTTCAAGGTATTTTTGCCTATGGTAATCCCGTTCCCTTGTGGACTGGGACATTTCGTATAGGTGGCCGTCGGATTCTATTCCCAGGATATAGTTCCCGTTCTGTTTTACGGCCAGATCTATATGGTATCCTCCGATACCCACGTTACGGTCCACGGTGTAACCTTTACGGATAAGCGAGTTGTACACACGGTCAGCTATACTGCTCTCGGCCTCTATTATAGGGGTCTCCGACCATTTGTCGTCGTTAAAGGATTGTAATATACTGTCTGCCACGTATTGGTTCCCGTCACTTATCGCACGGGCATATTGTAGATATTTCTTGAAGATCTTAGGGCCTTCGTTCACGGTATCATCTACCCTGAGATCCTCTGGATCGATAGAAGCTACAATGTGCACCTTACGTTTGGCACGACTCACTGCAACATTCAGACGGTTCTCTCCACCACGGTTGTTCAACCATCCGAAGCGTTGCGTCATCTTCCCATCGGGGTTCGGGGCGTATCCGATGGAGAACATTATCACATCTCGCTCGTCGCCCTGTACGGTCTCGACGTTCTTTATGAAAAGTCCAACGTCCTCTCCGTTGTCAAATCTTGCAAGTTCGTCGTTGAAGATCTTCCCGAAGGTAGGGTCCTTTATGCATTCGTCATCCAACATATCTGTTATCAGGTCCCGTTGTGAAGCGTTAAACGTCAGTATCCCAACGGTCTCGTTCTTCCTACGGGTCATAAAGAATTCACGTAAAAGTTCTATGATCTTCGTAGCTTCCACCTTGTTGCGTGTATTGTCCCAAACCCCGTTCACCCGATGCATCTCTATAGGTGGTTTCTCTGGGGCCTTGATGTTCGGGGATACGTATAGACGACCTCCGTAGAATGCGTAATTGGAGAACGCTATAA
>CAYJDU010000091.1:0-3674 GCA_964369035.1 uncultured Methanomassiliicoccales archaeon
CCTCTTCCAGGGAAATCCGAAGGTCCTGGGTTCGAACCCCAGCCTCGGCACTCCTATCGGAGCCAACATCTGAAGAAGTTCCTAAGGATGTCTTATTTAGGATGGTATTTTTCAGCGGAAGCTATAGATCTGATAAAGATCAACGTAATTTGACATAAATACGTAATATTTGTGATTTTTAAAGTAAATTCAGCGTATGAGACACTTTTCTGTAACCTTTTATATCCTGTCGATGTTGTGTGAAACATGAGGCTCATCATCTACACTGGCAAGGGCGGCGTCGGAAAAACATCTGTTTCATCCGCCACGGCCCGGAGATTGGCACAAAAAGGGTACAAAACATTGTTAATGAGCACAGATTCTGCTCATTCCCTTGGTGATTCCCTTGGTGTCGAACTCCCTTCCCATGTTTACAACCTTGAGAAGAACTTGGATGTACTGGAGATCGATATAATCTACGAGATGCAGACCCGTTGGTCGGATATCAGTGATTATGTGACGACATTCCTCACATCCCAAGGACTTGAAGATCTTTCCGCGGAGGAGATGGCGGTTATCCCAGGAATGGAGATGATCGCAGCGTTGTTTTATATCCTTCAGTTCAAGGAGGATGGTGAATACGACGTTATCGTCATGGATACAGCTCCTACAGGTGAGACACTCAAGCTTCTTAGTTTCCCGGATATCTCTAATTGGTATCTTGATAGATTCTTCTCGATGTTCAAGAGATTGATATCTATCGCTAGATCCACTGTCTCAAAGGTCATGGACCTTCCACTCCCAAGTAAGAAGGTTCTTCAGAACATAGAAGAGATAAAAAATAAGATGTCCGAGGTCAAGAAGATCCTGGAGGATCCTGAAACTACTACGATCCGTCTGGTCCTCAACCCAGAGCGTATGGTCATAAACGAGACCATGCGCACTTACACATACACCTGTCTTTACAACAAGATCGTTGAATGTCTCATCGTGAACAAAATTTATCCCAAAGAAGGGATGGAAAGTGGTTACTTCAAAGACAGACTGGAAGAACAGGATAGATACATGGAGGAGATCAGTCAAGCTTTCGACCCTCTGAAGATCATGCATGCCTATCAGATGCCTACTGAACTCCGTGGTTCTGAAAGTCTTGATCATATGGCGGATATGATATTCGGTACATCCGACCCTTCAGAGATATATGCCACCGAGAGCCCCATGCGATTTGAATCGAAGGACGGACTCGATCTACTCATAATGAAGATGCCATTCGTGAAGAAGGATAAGGTGGAAATGTTCAAAGGCGAGAAAGACACGCTGATAATACACGTCGGGAGTCATAAGAAGACGGTCGTACTTCCACTTACACTCAGAAATTCCGAGGTCATAGGTGCTGAATTGAAAGGCGGGGAGCTTACAGTAAAACTAAAACGTAAGAACGTCGATATCAAACGTAAGTGAGATCATGACTGAAGACAAAGACGATAGATACGATACTGGATCCGATATAGGAAACTTCATAAAAGAGAACAAAGAAATTCTCGAAGAAATGATAAGGAGGGAAAAAGAAGACGTTGAGGGCATCTATAACAGAGGTAAGGACAGGGCACGGGAACGGATTGAAAGAACCAAGCGTGAATCCCAGAACTCTATGAGACAGGCTGTCAACGCGATAATGGACCCAGAGATCCAAGGTCATTTCATGAGTGCAGGTTTTGATTTCATCATGGGCGTCAACGCACTTATGAGGGCGATGCCACAGCCGAAATTCATGAGGGAATCAGAATTCGAGGATGCAGAGGTTCCAGAAGACGTGGAAGAAGAGGCGCCGATTCCTAAGAAGAGAACCTCGCCTAAATCTATAAAGATCGAAACTCCCGAAGATGTTCCCCCGTCGCCTCCGAAGAAGACAACCACTCGAAGCAGGAAAAAGCCTGCGACCACAAAGAGCAAAGAGTGAGATGGATATCAAATTTGGTGACGAGGCCGTAAGGGCCGCAAGGCAGGCTGCAGAGGCTGAGACAGAGAGGAGGACCGAAGACCCCGAGTTCTCTAACGATTTCATGGAACTTTCCGGCGCTTTCGTCACGATATCAAAGTATCCTTCCGGTGATCTGAGAGGTTGTATAGGTTATCCTGAACCGGTCCTTCCGTTAGGACAGGCGATAATTTCTGCATCTCGTTCCGCATGTCATGATTCAAGGTTTTTGCCGTTGACCCGAAAGGAAGTTGAGAATTGTGTTTTCGAAGTTACTATTCTCACCCCCCCTAAGAAAATAAAGTTCTCGTCCCCTGAGGATCTTATGAGCAAGATCGAGATAGGTCGCGATGGCCTCATACTTTCATACAAAGGGAGGCGCGGTCTGCTCCTTCCACAAGTCCCCGTTGAATGGGGATGGGATAAAGGCGAGTACCTGGGTCATTTGTCTGTAAAGGCTGGATTACCTCAGGACGTCTGGAGGATGGAAGGGGTCACGATTGAAAGTTTCCAAGGCGAGATATTTGCAGAGGAATCACCTAAGGGTGAAGTAGTTGGGAAATGATATCATGGGACCAGAGCTCGTTATAACAGGTAGAGCATTCTATAATGGTGAACTAAAAGAAACCGAAATCGGGATATCCGACGGTAAGATTGTGTACGTAGGGCCTTCTGCCGGCAGGGGCGATCGCCGCATAGATGTGGGCACCAGTCGTATAATACTGCCAGGTTGCATAGACCCTCACGTACATTTTAGGGATCCTGGAATGACCCAGAAGGAAGATTTTGGATCTGGTTCCACTGCAGCGATATGTGGGGGTGTAACATGCGTGTTGGACATGCCTAATACCAAACCTCCGTCAGTGGACCTAGAATCTATAACGGACAAGAAGGCACGGATGAGAAAACGTTCTTACTGTGATTATGGGCTGTTCGCGGCCATCACTAAAAACCATAGGCCTGCAAAGATAGCTCCATTGGTAGCGGGATTCAAGCTATTCATGGGTTCAACCACTGGAAACATCCTTACCAATGACGATGAAGTGATAGCGAAGATTGCGAATGACATTATAGCCTCGAAGAAGGTCCTCAGTGTGCATGCCGAGGACAATGACATGATCCTTTTGGAACACGAATCGAACTGTACCGATCATCTGCGTAACCGTCCTGCTTCTGCCGAAGCTAACGCCATAAGGCGTCTTTCACGTTACGAAAATATGAAGATAAATATCTGTCATATAACCACAGCAGAAGGACTGGCACTTGCAAGGTCATACGGTTTTACCACGGAAGTAACGCTTCATCATCTGATGTTCGATTCGAACCGCGGTTCGGATACTAAGTTCAAAGTAAACCCTCCATTAAGGGAACCAAAAGCAAGAGAGTCATTGTATCAGGCTTTCCGACGGGGTGAGATGACGATGTTCGGCAGTGATCATGCCCCTCACACGTTGGACGAGAAGACCCAGGAATTCGATTCTGCACCTAGCGGGATGCCAGGTATTGAAACTACTGTTCCGATACTTATGAACATGGTACGCAACGGTTTCCTATCATTGGAACG
Source organism: uncultured Methanomassiliicoccales archaeon (assembly GCA_964369035.1). GTDB lineage: Archaea > Thermoplasmatota > Thermoplasmata > Methanomassiliicoccales > Methanomethylophilaceae > VadinCA11. Next base: position 3,522 of record CAYJDU010000091.1, read on the forward strand.
CCTTACGGAGATGTGCTCCGTAGCACCTGCAAGGGTTTTCGGAATGAATAAAGGGTCAATCGAAGTAGGAAAAGACGCAGACCTAGCAATATTCGATCTTCGTGATACGGAACAGATAAATACGGCAAAGCTACACAGCAAGGCAGGATACAG
>CAYJDU010000092.1:0-3591 GCA_964369035.1 uncultured Methanomassiliicoccales archaeon
CGCCGTTTGTAATGTACGGATGATAAACGGCACAAGCAGGGACCCAGATCTTTTCGCCTCTGAACATTTCCCATCCTTCACACCATGCGATCTCTGAATCAAAATAGTAATTTACGCGATCTATCGGAAGAATAAGATCCGCTGGGTCTACGGTGAGGCCTACTTCTTTGGCCTGCTCGTATGTTCCGTAAACCAGGTGATCTTCGTTACGCATCTCTGCGCTGAATCTTTCCATCGCCTCCATAACTGCAGAAGCTTTGGCCTGTTCACATGTGACTCCTTTGCCGTTGTAGCTTGATACCGCACCTTCCGCCGCGTCTGGGCGTGCGATAGAATACACAGGGATGCCGATGTTGTCTTTACCGGTGATATCCTCAGGATCCTCGAGTCCTGCTTTACTAAGTAACGGTAAAGTGCGTTCAAGGGTGTCCTTAGGTGACACTACCCTTATACCGCCCTCACGGTCGAATTTTAGGGACCTTGTAAGTTTCAGTGGCTTCATCTATTACGTTGATTGGTCCGTCTGTTTAATAAATTCTATTATGGAGTATGAAGGATAAATGTTCAATATCTAACGATTTATCATAATTTAGAGGGAATATGCCATCAATCTAGAAGTACATCCATGTTCATGGTACTAGAATCCAAAGAAGAACACGCCTCTAACAAAAAGGAAAGGTCCTGTATCTTAAAGAAAATATATATGGCATTGAACAACGCTTTTAAGCCGGCACAGACAGAGGAAGTGCACACGGTCGTCACGGGGCGTGATGAGATGTACGAGTCCTTTAACGTCGATAAATATAAGATCGTCTGTACGCTGGATAAGCACACATGTTCCATATGCGGTGATCTTGATGGACAGGTGTTCAACGCTAAAGATCGCAAGGTAGGTGTCAACGCACCACCGTTCCACCAGGACTGTCGTTGTGTCGACGTGCCTCATTGCCCTAACATGAAGGACGGGGAGCGCATTGCTAGGGATGCCCAAGGGAATAATTATTACGTATCTGCCACCATGAATTACAATCAGTGGAAGAAAAGTCTGATAACCGATGAAAAAGAATCTTCATAAAGTTCAGTTTTTAGATGACTTATTGCATATTCAGCTGTTTTCGACAATATTTAGAGACAAATCCTTAATCTATCAGTATATTCACAATTATGAAACTAACACCTGATGAAGAAAATATACTTAACGGAAATGAGGGGGACAGTCGTCGTAAGGCCATGGAACTACTTGTCGCCCTTGGCAAAGTCTATGATGCTGATGGTCTCATCAACATCACCTGTGCCCATTTGTCTGGTGCTTCATACAAGACTATCGGTGAAGGTGGATTAAAATATCTTAGCGATCAGGTTGCCGGTGGCGCCAAAGTATCTGTGCCATCGACATTGAACCCTGTGGGGATGGATCTCGGAAGATGGAAAGAGATGCATATCTCTGAAGAATTCGCAAAGAAACAGCAAAAAATAGTAGAGCTTTACGGGATGATGGGCGTCATTACCACATGTTCCTGTACTCCCTACGCAGGACCTAGTCTCCCTAAGTTCGGGGACCACATCGCATGGGCGGAATCTTCTGCTTTATCTTTTGCAAACTCGTTCATAGGTGCCAGGACCAATCGGGAAGGCGGTCCTGGTGCCTTGGCTGCTGCTATCTTAGGAAAGACAGCTAACTATGGATTACATCTTGATGAGAATAGAAAACCTTCCGTTGTAATCGACGCTGAGATAGATGGTTCGGTCTTCAGTTATTCTCTTCTGGGACAAGCGGTTGGAAGCATCGTAGGTAAACGTATACCTTATTTCAGAGGTTTATCAAAAGATACAGGAGTAGAGGAAGCAAAATCCCTTTCTGCCGCTATGGCCGCATCAGGTTCGGTGGCTATGTGGCACGCGGAAAATGTAACTCCGGAAGCTAAGGATCATGATGTTTCGGACCTGGAAGTCATACATATCGGAAAAGAGGAGCTTAGTTCAGCATACGATAAATTGAACACAGTGGATGACGTCCAGCTCATAGCATTGGGATGCCCTCATCTCACTGAAAAAGAGATACACGAAATTGCTCTGATGCTTAAAGATAAAAAGAAGAAAAAAGACACACCTGAGATATGGTTCTGCACTTCTGCTGAAATTAGATCAAAGTGTGCGGAAGACGTTAAGATACTGGAAAGATTCGGTCTGGTACTTGCTGACACTTGTATGGTGGTAGCACCTATCGAAGGAACATTCTCACGAACTGGAACAAATTCTGCTAAAGCGGGGAATTATCTTCCTACGTTATGTTCTCAACGAGTAATGTGTAAAGATATCGCACATCTTATGGAGGTGATGTATTGAAACTAAAAGGACGTTCTATATTCCCAGGTAAGGCATCTGGAGAGGTTCTGAAGATAGATGAGCCATTCGGATTCTTAGGAGGCGTTGACGGTTCCACAGGAGAGCTTAGTTCAGGAACGGGTAACGTTACTGACAAGATTCTTGTTTTCCCTTCGGGTAAGGGCAGTACGGTGGGATCGTATGTTATGTATGATCTGGCACTTCATGAAAAAGCACCTGCGGCGATCATAAACACCGATGCTGAGACAATAGTAACCACAGGAGCGGTTATCTCATCCATCCCTATGGTGGATAAGATAGACGTCTCGCTTATCCGTAACGGGGACCGGATCAATGTAGATGCTGAGGCTGGAACTATCGAACTTGTAGACGTGAAACTGATAGAATCCGTTTCATCCGCAATAGTCGTCGATGGAAAGGTCCTGATGCTCAAACGTCCTGACGACGCATTCTCGTTCCCGGATGTATGGTCTTTGGTCGCAGGTAAGATGGAGGGTGAGGAGTCACCCGTAGAGGCGGCCAGACGTGAGATCATGGAGGAGACAGGTATCATCGTCTCTTCACCCGATAGGTCTGGTATGCCGATCATGGTGCGTGAAAAAGACGTTATCTGGAAGGTCCGTCCGTTCTTATACCGTTTGAATTCTGCGAAGCCCGTGCTGAATCATGAGAACTTGACATTCGATTGGGTGTGCCCTGACGATATCCCCTCAAGAAATACCGTAGTGCACACCTATGAAGCCGTCAAAGATATGCTGGAGTGATTCACTCAGCAGAAGATATTCCTATGACTATCTCCTCGCCGGTGACATCCCAGGTTTTGACCTCGTCCCCTCCAGGACTGTCGGTGAAGGTCAGGGTGTTAGCCCTGACTTCACTGGCTATGTGATCGTTCCATGATGAGAGCAGACTTATGAGGCGTGGTTCTACTTTGACATCGCAATTGATGTACTGTTCCACGTTAAGTTTCATATCCTTCCGCATCTGCTGTATCCTGCGTATGAGTTCCCTTGCATAACCTTCGGATTCGATTTCCGGGGTTATCGAGAAGTCTATGAACAGGTCTCCCTCATCGAAGGGTACCTGGGTGGTTTCAGCATCTGGTACTGTATCTTTTGAGATATAATCAAGATTCTTTATGTTGGCCTGTTGAGCTAACACATGATCAAACATCTTTACGGAATCATTGACCTTTCCATCATTACCGCGAATGTAGATACCAAGTAACGGCCATCTGAGCTTGCT
>CAYJDU010000093.1:0-3583 GCA_964369035.1 uncultured Methanomassiliicoccales archaeon
TGGGCTACGGATCCCAGGGTAGGGCTCAGGCCCTCTGTTTCAGAGATTCTGGACTCGATGTTGTAATCGGTCTTAGAAAAGGCGGAAAATCTTGGAACAAAGCCAAAGAAGATGGTTTTAAAGTCGTCGAGTTCGCTGACGCTGTAAAGGAAGCGGACGTCGTGATGATGCTCCTACCTGATGAGGTACAGCCCAAAGTGTACAAAGAATTCGTAGAGCCCAACATAAAGAAAGGGGCCGCACTTGAATTCGCACACGGATTCGCCATCATATATGAGACCATAGTACCTCCAAAGGACGTAGACGTCATCATGATGGCGCCTAAAGCACCTGGAGACAAAGAGAGGGATGTTTTCGTAGAGGGATTCGGAGTTCCGGCCCTTGTTTGCGTTCACCAGGATTATACTGGAAATGCGAAGAACATTGCTCTGGCACTTGCGAAAGGCCTTGGATCCACCCGTGCAGGAGTGTTCGAGACCACTTTTAAGAACGAGACCCTGACCGATCTTTTCGGAGAACAGGCTGTTCTCTGTGGAGGCGCCACCGCTCTGATAAACTCGGGATTCAAGATCCTAACAGAAGCAGGATATCCTCCTGAGATGGCATACTTCGAGGTCTGTCATGAAGTCAAGCTTATCGTAGATCTGATCAACGAAGGCGGATTTGAGAAGATGTGGCACGTAGTGTCCAACACCGCCGAGTACGGTGGTCTGACCAAGAGAGACCTTGTGATCACCGAAGAATCCGAGAAAGGGATGAAGAAAATCCTGGACGATATCGAATCCGGTAAGTTCAAGGACGACTGGACCGCCGAATGGGCCAACGACCTGAAGAATCTGAAGGCGATGGAAGAGAAGGAGAAAGAACTCCAGATCGAGATCACCGGAAGAAAGATAAGGACCCTTTTCGAAAAGAAGAAGGCCAACTGAAACTATTGAGCCGGGTGGTGTTGTGAGCAGGATCAAGATCGTCACAAGGAGCGGTGAATATTACGCCGAACTTGACGGATCAGATATCTCCAACGCCATCTGGCTCTCTTTACCTTTTAAAACCTCACTAAATATGATGGTGGGGGAAATTTACTTTGAGATGCCTATAGACCCAGACACTTCCGAGATGGACCGTATCACGGTCCTGAGAAAAGGCGACGTGGCATGGTGGCCTGGTCCTAGGGCCTTCTGTATATTCTACGGACCCACCGCCCTTAGCGGAGAGGACGGGATGCCGGTGTCCTCCCATCCAGCGATAAGGATCGGGAATATCCAGGACTGCGAAGGCCTTGAAGACTCCGGCGACAGACAACGCATCCTGATGACCCAGGATTTTTGATTAGACTATTGTGAGGGAACGGTCGAAGGACGTTAATCTCTCGGCTCCCTTCTTATTTACCAAGCATGTATCCTCTATACGTATACCGCCGATGCCTGGTAGATATATACCTGGCTCTGCAGATATCACGTTCCCCTCACGAAGGGTCTGTTCCGATTTACAATATATCGATATCGCCTCGTGTATGCTCATACCCAGCCCGTGGCCGAAGGTGTGTATCATCTTCCCCTTGAACTCGCCGGCATCGATCACCTTACGTGCCTGTATGTCCGCTTCTGACGCTGGTACACCGTCACTGTAACATTGAAATCCTGCCTCTTGAGCTTCTTTCACCGTCTTATAGGCTCTTTTGAGGATGTCCGATGGTTCACCGAAGAAAACAGTACGGGTCATGTCCGAACAATATCTTGCGTATTTGGTACCAAAATCAAACAGTGCCACATCCCCTTTCTTTAACTTTTTATCCGTAGGATAATGATGAGGCATAGATGCGTTAGGTCCGAAGGCAGCTATGGTTTCGAAAGCGTTGCCTTCACCGCCCAATTCCCTCATCCTATTGTCCATAATGGAAGCGACCTCTTTTTCCGTTATGTCAACCTTCAACATACTGGGTATCTCTTCTGCGACTTTAGAAGATATTGCACATGCTTTTCTTATGGCAGATATCTCTCTATCGTCCTTGATCGCAATGGTATCGTTAATACTCTTAGTAGCATTCACGACGTTGACTCCAGCGGTCTTTCTTACGTATTCCACGCTAGAGTATGTAACGTTGTCAAAATTGAATCCCACGTTCTTACAACCGTCAAGAAGTTCTTTTAAAATCTTGTTACGATCTTCACGGCCTTCGTATTCGTGTATGGTTCCCTTTCCTTTCCGGGCACCTTCCGACTCGAGAGGGCTGACGATAAGATTTAGATTACCCTCCCTGACCACTGCGATACCTCCTTCAAAGGTACCGGAGGTCAACTCCGTAAGATACCAATAAACGGGATCCATGAATGGGTCTGACCCGTTCATTATGACCACAGCATCCGCGTCTGTCGCATTCGAAGAGAGCCTTTTGGCCCTAGATGATAACATAGTCTGTGATGCAGTTAGTTTTATGAATATGTTTTCAAAGGGCTATCCAAACGTTCTTTATCAAACTCTTTAAGGCATGGGATGCTGAAAGTGCCGCTAGATGGGATGTCCGGGGGTTCTCCGGTGACGGGACGTTGTATGTGTGGCACACCGCTTCCCCGAAATCACCGCTGTACTTGAGCTCGTGTGAATTGCTGGTAGCTTCTGGATCTACGACGATCTTCACCGTCGTCTTATCGAAACCTATACCGAATAAACTGACCGTGGCTGCAACGTTGATGTTCTTAGGGAACAATTTCACCGCTTCTCTGGCGGTACCGGAATACACTTCCGTTCTTTCTTTCAAATCGTCCACCACGATTCCTTTGTCCAATACGTACGGGACATCCTCAAGGCTCTTAGGACCCTTTATAGTTATCAATTCGACATTATCGATGCCGGCTTCCCTTGCGGACCTAAGCCCGTCCACACCGCATACTGCGCCGGACGGGATGTAAATGCAAGATTCTGTCTTGGATGCCTTTGTGAACACTTCGTTCCTAAAATCATCATCCACCAAAGCCCCTACAGACATTATCATCATGTTGACGCCTCTCTCGACGACGATAGGCATGTAATTCTTCGCAGCCTCCTGGGAAGCGGCCTCGATGACCATATCACAATGGTACAGCTCCTCTTCGACGGATTGGATGACGAGACCTTTCTTTGTCAAGGAAGCAACCTGTTCGGCCGCCATTGGTTTTGTGTCATACAGATAGATCCGCTTGACCTCTGGCATGCTGTCAGCGGTCAAAGCCAGGCTCCTGCCGATAGACCCGCACCCGATAATTGTAATGCGCATGACCCCAACAATTATACAGATATATTAAGAACTTACGCATACAGCCTTTATTTTTTGCATATCGGAGGCTATCCGTGCTTTTACTGCGAAATTAGTATTTTTTATACGAATATCGAAAATATATAACAGGCGTTCAGGTTCCGATGGTTCCTTTTACCTGTATGACCGTGGTCCATTGTGCATTCTTACGAGAGATTGGAGCATACCGCGGACGCTTTTGTCAGATGTACCGGTGACACCGTGGAGGAATGTTTCGAAAATGCCGCTTACGCATTGTTCGATCAGACCGTGGACCTAAGAGGGGTGTCTCCTGTAGAGGATATATACGTC
>CAYJDU010000094.1:0-3582 GCA_964369035.1 uncultured Methanomassiliicoccales archaeon
GCTGTGAGGTAATAAATGGATATAACGGTCCAAGGGACGGACCCTTTCGGGAATGAGGGGTATAAAACACTTTTCGGGGATATAATGAACGATTTAGGGGAGGCTCTAGCCATTGAAAAGGCCGAACTGGTCCTAAAACCAGATATTCCGTTGTTCATATTCTCTGTAAAGCTCAGAAGTGAACCTGTCAGCAAGACCATCGCAGATGTAGCAAGTATACGCGAGGAAGGTTCCGGAGTCCATATCACGATAACCGACGAACGTCACGCACCGGAGATACTGAAGCAGATGTGGTCCAAATACGGCAGGAACAGCGTGGACCAACAGACCCGTTTCGATATGACTGTTTCAAATGCAGACTTCAAGGATGTCAGTGAGACGGTGGTAGCTTCGGGGGAAGAATCATTAAAGGAAATTATAGGATCAATTTGGAGATCCATGCCTGAAGGCATAAGAGTACGTCATGTTTTCATAACTGGCACTGTTGTAACTGTCCTAGCTACAGAGGAGATAATGTTATCGGAATACATGAAACAGGGTTCCGATGCCCACGTGGCTATGGGAGGTTCTGCAAATGTTTGAAGTCATAATGTACGACGGAGGGGTATACCGTTCGTCGGAACTTTTCGAGATGATTGAGGATGTAGGGGGTGCGGTGCTACAGAGGATAAGAAGTTCCCAGATGCTTACCGTCATAATGTCGATACCTAGCAAGGATAAGGATATCATCGTTGCTTTATGCAAAGAGATAGGCGGTGATGTGAAGGAAGTCCCCCTTGCAGGCACCGAGATTGCCGTAGTGGGTATGTCCCTAGGGCGTCATCACATGCCCCATCCCATATGTGACATAGCCGAGGCCCTAAGAAGACGAGGTGCCCTAACGATTGTCATGGGTCTGGCCAGAGGAAGGGGTAAATCAACGTCCCAGATATCCGCATCAGAGGTAAGGATAATAAACGAATATGATGCAGCCATATTTACATTCGGGAATTTCAAGTCATGTATCGAGGATAAAAAGGAAATGATGAAAGACATCAAAGTGCCTTTGATCCTGGTATGTGGTCCAAAGCCGGAAGGTATAGAAGATTACTGTGAGGCATTGGTCTCTGGCATCGGTAGGAAGTCAGAGAGGATGAGGTCCTCGGAAGAAAGGAAAAAGTTGGACGAGGTCGTTTCCATTGCCGAGAAGATAATCTATGAAAAGAAAAAGATGGTTTCTGAAGACCCACTTTTCGTATACCCATCGGAAGTAAAACAGGTCTTGGAGAACTATCCGCCGATAGATATGTGTCTAAGGCCATCGCCAATAGTCCTTCATATGGACGGCCTTAGAGCTAAGATACCATACGATGAGAACATCAAATCGATAAGTGACATAATGATCTACGACCGTAGGTTGGGAGACATAGCGGTCATCACCGAATCTAAATTAGATCGTAGCAGCATGCTGATAAGGATCAAGACAGGTTCGGAGGTAGAATACGACGACGCTCTCGCATCAAAGCAAGCGTAAAGGAACATATGTTCTCTTCATGACCTTGATGGAGGATATGGAACTCGAGATCGGTTATCTAGGTCATATAATGTTCAAAGCCGGTGAATATTGTTATGTAGGCAGTGCCATGAACGGCCTCGAACAGAGGATAAGGCGACATATCTCACGTAATAAAACGATACGCTGGCACATTGATAGGTTAACAATTATATCCCACTCCATCGAATCTTATGTATCTGAAGGTGAGGGTATGGTCCCTGAATGCGTTATAGCAGATACAGCCAAGGAATTAGGGCTTTTACCTGCTGTCAAAGGATTCGGTTCATCGGATTGTGACTGTTACTCACATTTATTCTCAGTAGGATCAGGAGAGAAAGAGGTCCTCATATCCACTCTAGGATTAGAACTGCTGGAATTTTCCTAAGTACGCGTGCGCGAGTGGGAACGCTTATAATGTATCAGATACTTCGGATTGTATAATCAATTCACACACTTTGGATGTGGAGGCAATAAATGAAAGTACAAGGTGAAGCAAATCTATCACGCAAAGTAACGGCAGAGACCATAGCCAAACTTGAGAGCATTTTAGGTAAGGATAATGTAAACACTACTGACTTGGACAAGATTCTCTACAGCCATGATATGGCTCCTTTGCCCAAAGAAGCGGGAGTCATGTTCAAAAATCTGCCTGATGTCGTCGTAAGACCTGAGACAGATGAACATGTGGCAAAGATCGTTGCACTGGCATATAGGGATGGTATACCCATCATACCCAGGGGTAATGCCACATGGGGACTCGGCGGATGCATGCCTACCAACGGTGGCATAGTAGTGGACATGTACTCGAAGATGAATAAAATCATCGAGATAAATACAGAAGGCATGTACATCAAAGTACAGGCTGGATGCACATGGAAAATAGCTCTGGACGAGTGTATGAAGAAAGGTTTCATCATCGGCTCTTATCCTTCCAGTTTCCCCGCAGCGACCATCGGTGCATGGACATCCACTGACGGAATGGGAACAGGCAGTTACAAATACGGTTCCTCTAAAGATAACATCCTCAACATGAAGGTCGTCCTATCTGATGGAACATTGATCGAGACCGGATATGACCACATCGGTTCATATATGGCTGGTTATAACCTTAACCAGTTCTTCGCAGGTTCCGAGGGTACCCTCGGTATCATGACCACGATCACCATGAGGATTCACCCCATGGGTGAAATTAGGCCAATCGCTTACGAATTTGAGAATCTTAAAGACATGCACGAGCCAATCCAGAAGCTTATCGCTCATGCAAGCCTCAAACCTCTCCACATATCCTGGGCCGATTACCTACATTTCGCTAATCAGAGGAAAGCCGGAATCCACGATCTTCAGGTAAAGAACCTTCTGCTTGTTACCTTACAGGGTAACAGCAAGTTCCTTGACCTTGAGGAGCAGGAAGTTGATTCGATAATCGCAGAATTCGGCGCCAAAAAACTTGACAGCAAGATCGCTGCCCACGAGTGGGAAGAGAGATGTTATGAGTTCAGGGCAAGGAAAGCCGGTGTAGGAGAGATCCCAGCCGAAGTCATCGTACCCAGCAAGAGCTGGGGCAATTTCGTTGACGAGTGCTACAAAGGCTTTGAGGTCATGAAAATGGAGGCCGGAGGAGTTATCGGCGTAATAGTCGATCGCAGTACAGCTTTGTTCATGCCTTATTACTTCAAGGACGATGAGACGATGCTAGGAATGGCAGCTTTCTCCTTCAACTTCTACCTTGGAGACAGGGCAGGAGTATACGGCGGAAGGACCACTGGTTTCGGTGTGTTCTTCGCATGGAACATGGACATCATACACGACGAAAATACGGCAGAGTTCATGAGAGATCTAAAGACCTCCCTAGACCCTAGGGACGTTATGAACCCAGGACATCTTGTATGTGGGACAACCAGGTTCGGCATCAACATGAGCGAGAAGCTAATGAGCTTTGGAAGTGCACTTATCCAGAGCGTCAAGAAGCTCTTGCCCGCTGACGCGACCTTTAGCGCAAATCTGAAGAGATTCAGATATGACGTGATGGACGATGAGATGAATTCGTC
>CAYJDU010000095.1:0-3575 GCA_964369035.1 uncultured Methanomassiliicoccales archaeon
ACGTCTTTACTGCGACGAATCTCGCGTAACGTTTCATTCTTTAATTTATCCACTCGCGAAGCTGCCCAATTGAGGGCCCCTAGAGATTTTTTGTATTCGTCTATACCTATCACTAAATCTACCAGTTGAGGGAAGAAATCATCTTCCTTATCCATCCTGGGAAAGCGCTTGATATAGTCCACCAATGTCGATATTACGATATCGCCGGATGCGGTAACCTTTGCAAGGGCCGTCTTCTTTTTCCCATCCAGTGCGTTAGTTCCGCGCTTTGATATTTTAGCGGCTCTGCTGAACGCCTTATCCATCAGCTCCTCGGAAGTGAGCACGGTTGGTATTTTTCGCTCGATAGATGCCACGTACTCAGTGAGGGGAATCGCGTATAATAAATGCCCGTTTTTACGCAGCTCTTATCACCGCCCTGACCAACCAGAGATCGGATTTAAGATTCGGGTCATTGCTAATATTGGAAGGTATCAGCACCGATGGAATATCCTCCATTACCACACCAGCGGTGACCGACCATGTCCCCACATCTCGACCGAAGGCAGCACACAGTCCAGAGAGATTACTGGCTATGTATATCCCCACTCTTAGCTCAGGAAGATCCTCCACCTTTCCAAGAAATCCTGGTGCTCTGATACCAGTGTACATAGTGACAGCTAGATCTATATTATCATAGAACATCGTGCCTCCATCTATCCCGTATGGGTTCTCCATGTTGAAAAGTAGTTTCTCGATCTCCCCTACAAGGAATTTGATCGTATCACTTATCGTCTTAGAATTTATTGATAGAGCGATCCTTACGCCTGTCGCCGAGGTCCCTGAGACATCCATAACCTCAAAAGACACGAATATAGACGCCTCTATGAGACATCCAGCTATCATGTCTATCATCGTGGTTATAGCGTCCTGTATCGCTCGCTTTATGAATTCGTTAAGGTCCTCAGTCCCGTTCAGGACCCCACCCATATCCCCCAGGGTCTTTGTGGCCGATCTCTTGAATATCTCCTTCATCTGCCCTTTGACCATATCCCCGTTCACAAGTCCGCCACAATTGCCTGTGCCAGGAGTACCGTTGGCAAAGGTCCATTCAAGTGCTCCATCTGCCACCCTTTGCCAGGTGTAATTACTGTTATCCTTGTCTTTTCCCACAATAGAACGGTCTACTTCGATATTTTCACGGTCTCGGAGGATCACACAGTCCCCGCTCAAAGTTTCATTCTTATCATTAAGAAGTTTCACATGTTTATCAAGGATTATCAACAACCTCTCATGAGGCGAGAGCACCACTTCCCCCAAGGTCATACATTTAGTTTTTTCATTGGAGCCAGCTGATATAGAATATCCAGATATGTCTTCGGTCCGGTTAGAAGAATTATAAAGTTCTACCCATTCATTCCCAACGTCGTCTCCTGGCGGGTTCGATTCGAACTCATTGACCACCACTCCCGTCTCAAAGGGGATATTGTATTTGAGTTCCAATCCTGCATCAAAACTGCCTTTTAGACCCAGCATAGGGAGAGGTATATTGGATAGGATCTCCCCTATACCCGGTATATCGGATAATCTCACGCCGGCCTCCTTATATTGTACTATGTATGGGAGCACCACGTCAAAGGATATCCCCCGGGCCTCGCCGTTTATCGTGGCTATATGGTCCATGGATTTCATGAAGGGATCTAAATTCATCTTAACGTCCCAGTCATCCCCCTTTATGTACGCATCACCGGTGATGAAGAAATCCTTCTTATCTTTCAGGTCCTTTTGCTTGATGGTCATTCCACATTCTATCCACAGTCCGCTTACTTCCCCTGATAGTTTTACTGTAAGGATGGTCTTTACCTTGTTGACCAAGGAGACCAGATCGGTGGCGAAGGTAAGTGTCAGGCCCATAAAGGATAACCCTACGGTCTGTTTCTTCAGTGTAGCTTTGAATATGTATTCGACCATCCCAGAGAACTCACCTATTGCCTGGTTCATTATGTCATCCAGTTTTTCTTCCACGAATTTCTTAAGCTCCATTATGGGCCCCATAATGGCGTTATAGAGTTGTTCGACAACATTAGAAACGTATTTCGACAGTTCAAGTAAAGATGAACTTATTAGGACCATTACCTCGTTAACGATCCCAAAGATCTTCCTCAAAGGTTCTAGGAGAGGTTCCAGTACCTTCATGAGGAGTGCCCACCCGTCACTGAAGACGGTATCGCTGGCTTTGTATGAGGATACCCCTGATAGCCCCCAGCCGCTGACTACAGCTATTTTTATATCGATGGATATGGGAACCGTACCAGACATCGACGAATCGCTACATCCTAGTATGGATGTGATTGTACCACTTCCCTCTAACGTGTACTCTAAGGTGTCGTTAAGGGATACTTTAAAGACCGTACAGTACGAAGCCCCCTTGTTCTCGTTGAATCCTACATAATGGATACAGTCGTCCAGGTTCTGGTTCGGTCCCTGGATATTTATGTTCGGGGACAGCTTATCAGTCACAGATATGATCTCCTTGATGGTGCCATCTGTACCCGTCAGGCTGAAGAAATTCTCTTCTGGAACATCGATCACGCCGTAATATGGGTTAACATTCATATTCTGGCACATCTCATCGCAGAGATTGGTCATCAATTCGGGGATGTCATCTATCACGGATAGCATAGGCATGGCTTTCTCGCCTATCATAATAAGGAATTTCTTTATCAGTCCGTTCTGACCGTCCGGGACCTTTAGTAGGGCGCCGAATCTGTCCAGCATCTCATAGGCCGCGTCCCTATATTCGTTAATCACGTCCTCGTTGCATAACGCGGACATAAGGGAGTCCATAAGATAGGCCCTTTCCTCTGGGTCCAAACCTGAATTCGCAAGTGTCCTATCGATTCCGTGGTAATCCACCGCTGTCGTCATCCTTCTCTTTAATACATCGATACCGAATACAGAATCAAAATTGTCAACAAGTTTCGTGCATATCGCTGAATAGAATGGGTCGTAAATCTCCTGGTTTCTTATCGAGGAGTTGACTATACGTTCTACATCACCGTCCAGTTTAGGGAGGGCCCCATTCACTGCCCTTCTGATATCCTCGGTGAAGGACCTGTCGTCGTCTATAGTTATAGGTACGGATATCTGTCCTATGGAGCGGTCTGCCCCGATGTTTACCGCAGCAGTGTTCAGAATGCTACGTATCCATTCTCTGATTTCGTTGTTCTGGAGCCTGTATTCACTTTTGAAATTATTTATCCCGTTCCAGCTAAGGGTGTCCACATCAGGATACCTGACGCTAGTATCGAATCCACCTACGCTCACTGTCTTAGTCTCACCATCGACTATCTTGGTGACAGAAAACATTGGTACGCTGTAGTTCGCCGTCCGTCCGTTCCAAAGATACCTGTATTCCTGTTCGGAATATCCGTTCTGTTCCATTATCTCCCTGATGTATGGAGCAGCGGACATCGTGTCCTTTCCAGTAAAGAAGTTGACTATCGAATCCCAGGCGTTCCTCACCATATCGGAAGCCCCGTCCAAAAAGTCCACCACAAGGTTACCGCAGAAATAATCGGACCACTGAAGGACGA
>CAYJDU010000096.1:0-3544 GCA_964369035.1 uncultured Methanomassiliicoccales archaeon
AGCAGCTAAAATCGTAAAGAACGGTTTGATCGCGTTCAAAGACAAGAAGATAGTAATCGTCGACACATCAGGTCGTCATGCCTTAGAGAACGAGCTCATCCAAGAGCTGAAGGACATTGACGCCGCCGTAAAACCTGACGAGAGGATCCTTGTCCTGGATTCACAGGTCGGTCAGCAGGCCGGACCACAGGCCGAGGCGTTCCATAAGGCCGTGGGAGTCACTGGCGTGATATTAACAAAAATGGATGGTACCGCAAAGGGAGGAGGTGCTCTTTCTGCTGTATCAAAGACAGACGCAAGGATTGTCTTCTTAGGTACTGGTGAGCACATACGCGATCTTGAGCCCTTCGATGCCAACCGTTTCATATCAAGACTATTGGGTATGGGAGATCTCTCGTATCTTGCACAGATCGCAAAGGATGAGATCGGAGACGACGAAGCCGTGGAACAGGCCAGTAGGAACATGTTATCCGGTAAGTTCACTCTGGTGGACATGTATCAACAGATGGCCGCGGTTACAAAGATGGGGCCATTGGAAAAGGTTATGTCAATGCTTCCTGGCATGAGCAAGATGGAAGATAAGATCGATTATGCAGAATCGCAAAGTCGTTTATCACAATTCAGAGTCATAATGGATTCGATGACCTTAGAGGAAAAAGAGCAACCCGCTCTAATCAAAGGAAAGAGGCTTGACAGAATCGCTGCAGGTGCTGGTGTTCAGACCAAGGATGTACGTTTACTTTTGAAACAGTACAATCAGAGCAAGAAGATGATGGGCACCATAGGAAAGGACCGTAAGATGCGTAAGAAGCTGATGAAACAGTTCGGTGGAATGGACGCGGATATGGGGCAGTGAGCATATGCGTTATTTTGTTATCACTGGTCATCGTGCATACAGCACACCTAATTTCAAACTGGACGATATCTGTGGAGGCGCAGGCAGGTTGGATGTACTGGTACGTTGTGTGACATCCGCGTTCTTCCTTAGTCACGAGATCCGCAAAGATGTGGAAGTATATCTTATCCTGGAAGGCGGGGATGACGCACCGAAGACCGTGAGATTCTCTGGTAGTGACATAAGATATCTGAATCCCGATGAGAGGAGCACAGCATCCCTTATCCGTAACTCACTGCTCAAGAAGGTCCCGCAAGAGGGAGAGATAAGATCTTCACCAGGAGTATACATCTCCAGGATGTCCTTCTATGATGTCCTATCCTTATTAGCTGATAAGGGCGAATTCGTTTACTTAAAAGAGGACGGGGGCGATGTCCGGGAATTCGATTTCCCTGAGAACCCGATATTTGTATTAGGTGACGATAAGGATCTCACGGAAGAGGAGGAAGAGGCCCTTCTGGCGTATTCACCAGCACGTATATGCATAGGTCCACGCAGTCATCACGCAGACAAATGCATTGTGATAGTACATAATGAGATGGACCGTACCGAGTGAACCTTTATTATCTGCACTTTTATCATGTATCATGGCCGAGGTAGAAAAGATACCGCAGCATAGACATTGCATAAACTGTAACAAAGCATTTGTCGGCGTTGGTAACTATTGTAGTGATAGCTGCAGGGATTCTTCTGGTAAAGAAGTAAAAAAGAAGCTCAGGAACTATTTTGTCATCCTAGCGGTCCTAATAACATTCACAGTAGCCGTTTTCGTATGGGGGACATGAAAGTGCGTGCTGCCGTAGCCGGCACTTTTGATATCTTACATGACGGTCACAAAGCGTTGTTGAAACACGCTTTTGAGATAAGTGATTCCATCTCCGTAGGGATAACATCCGATAAGATGGCCTCAGAAGAACGCAAGATCATAGTACCTCTTGAGCTTAGGACGTCCTCTCTTAGATCCTATCTCAAGGATATGAAAAAACCTTGGGAAATCTTCGTTATAGACGATATCTATGGACCAAGGGAATCCATGGACATGGTAGATGTTCTTGTGTTGACGGAAGAGACACTTCCTAACGGTAAAAAGCTAAACGATGAACGTAGGTCCCGTGGCATCCATTCCTTAGAATTCTCCATAGTCCCTTTGGTAATGGCCGATGATGGTCAAAAGATCAGTTCCCGTGCTATCTTCGAAGGAAGATATGCTAAGAACGGTTCCAGTGACGTTTTGGACATTTCTGTCGGGTCCATGAATCCTGTAAAGGTGGAGGCGGTCCGAAGCGTAATGGAAAAAATATACGGGAGCGTTAGGATAACCTCCGTAGACGTTGATTCTGAGGTATCGGAACAACCCTTTGAATCAGAGGTCAAGAAGGGAGCGATAAATCGTGCAAGGAACGCCTTAGGCAGCCATGCAATGTCTGTAGGTATCGAAGCAGGGGTCTTCGAAATGGAAGAAGGACTTTTTGACATCCAATATTGTGCCATTCTCGATAACAAAGGGAAACTTACGATTGGTATGGGGTCTGGGTTCGTATATCCTGAGAGGATGGCATTGCTCGTACGGGATGGTCACACGGTATCCCAGGCTATCTCCAAACTTTATGGGAATAAGGATATCGGGATGAAAGAGGGTGCCATAGGCATGCTTAGCAACGGTCTATTGGACCGTAAGACTTTGACAGAACAGGCTATCACGGCTGCGATGATTCCTAGGATATCAGATATTTTCGGTTACTAATTATATTAATAACCTGGCAGACCTATTAGGTCGCATGGAGTACGTTATTTCTGTGTTGGGTGACCCCGCTTCTGCCATAGGCACCGCACAGTCCCTTATGGTCGAAGAAGATGTCCTGACCGCTGTTTCTATCGGCTCGGATAAACTGGACGAGATGCTCAGAGCATGTATTTCCGGAGGTGCCAAAAAAGTCTATCGCCTCATGGACAAGGATTTCATGGGTTCCGATACATGGGCGGTATCCAGGATATATGCTGCGTTCATAGGGAAATATTGCCCTGATATGCATATTATGATCTTCAGTTGCTACAGTCCTACAATGCCTATGCTGGCACATTTACTTGGAGCACAGCAGTTCTGCTATGTTACCGAGATTGGAAAAGACGATGAGGGTATATTCGTAGTTCAGGATTATGATGGGGAGGTTAGGCGTTGCCGCGTTCCATCAGGATCTATAGTCTCTCTTCTAGATAAAGTAGGAATTCCTTATTCCAAAATGGACTCTGACGTTAAGATCGAAGTACTCGGACGTGAGGACTTGGAACTCGCAGTCAATTCAGTAGGTTTCAAGGGATCCCGCGTCCTTGTAAAGGAGGTATGTTGATGGGCGGATGTGATAGCTGTGCAG
Organism: uncultured Methanomassiliicoccales archaeon; assembly: GCA_964369035.1. GTDB lineage: Archaea > Thermoplasmatota > Thermoplasmata > Methanomassiliicoccales > Methanomethylophilaceae > VadinCA11. The sequence continues at coordinate 3,268 of CAYJDU010000096.1, forward strand.
CCAATGGGTCATGCTCCAGCAGCGGGGATGATTCTGGTTCATGCAGTGGAGAAAGGAAGCTACCGCCAGGAATGCTCGATCATTATGATACCGATCAGTCTACTGCTGATGGTACTTTGGTCTTCATCGAGACTGTAACATATGATGGCGTACAGCAGATGAACCCTGTTTCGATACAACTGGTAGGCAAGGCCGTGGAGATGAGAGGAGGCAGAGTATTTGGCGTGATATTCGGAGGCCCAGAGCGTAAGGAACTCTATAATGAGGCATTCTCTTA
>CAYJDU010000097.1:0-3541 GCA_964369035.1 uncultured Methanomassiliicoccales archaeon
GGCGGAAGTTCATCGTAAGAACCCTTAGCTAACTGTATGATTCCCTGGCCCGTGTCTGGATCGTTCCATTTCATTACACCGGAGGATGAAATTATGTTTTCGATCCCGCCGTTATCCAAGGGTCCCAATTGGGATGTTAGGGATTGGACCTTGTCATAACCATCATTGTCGGCCCATATGAATATGGGCACTTTTCCCTCACTAGTTTCTATGTATTGTATGTCAGCGATAGGTTCATTGAACTCGACGAGAACATAGTTAGGTTGCAAGAACCCTCCGCCTAGATAGCCATCTACCATCTGCAACCCTTCATAGGATTCCCCGGTACTCAAAGTACCCATGAAGTCGTATGAAGTCTCAGCGGTTGCTACCACGTAGGCCGCAGGTACCGTTATCAGGATAGCTGCGATCACCACCGCTTTAGCGTGATCCTGAGTAAACCTGGCCGATTTATGGAAATACGCGGAACCCACATGAGATATCTTTCCATACCATCCTTTCATCGTCTTACCGTCTTCTTTGAAGTTCTCCGTTTTAGAAGGCCAGAATATCTTATCTCCTATGACGGCGATAATGGATGTTATCAGTGTCAATGCCGCCATAAGTGCGATCGCAATACCCAAAGCCAATACGATTCCCATAGTATTGATCATTGGGACCGAAATCAATGAAATTGAACCGAACCCGATGATAACGGTCATACCGGAGATTGTTATGGATTCACCGGCCCACACTATCGAGTTACGCAAAGATATTTGATGGTCTTTGCCTGAACGACGTTCTTCCTTGTATCTTGCAAGTATGAAGATACAGTAGTCACACCCAGCGCCCATCATTGTCACTAACATCAACATTTCCGTAATGAAGAATATGTCCATGAACTGACCGAGCAAGAATACCAATGAGAGAGTTATCCCGAAGGCTAATCCGATGGTTATAGGCGGGGTTGCTGCCGAAATCGCAGATCTGAAGAACAGTCCTATGAGGATAAGAATCATAATTATGGTGACAGGTTCGATCTTAGCTAGATCCGCCATGGTCCCTACCTGAGTATCATGATTTATCGCATCAAATCCTGTCACGTATGTACTGAATGTTATTGTAGAACTGCCAGCTGCATATTGCGATACGGTCCTAGAAACCATATCCCTTAAATCGGAGGTGTCGTCACCAGTGAATGAAGGCGAATAGAACACAACTAACATTGCAAGGGATCCACCCGATTCCCCGGAACTTAGGATCTTTCCGTCATATGCGAAATTCAAGATCTTCTCATTACCTTCGGCGTCTTTATATCCGGCCCGATTCCCTTCCAGCAGATCTATGAATGTTTGGAACCCGATAGCAGCCTCATCTTTGGGGAGATCAGATTGTAAAACCAGAATAGGGCTGTCAGCTATGGAGACGTCCGATTTATAGAAATAATCATTTATTATAGTGAGGCCTATGACCGATTCAGATTCTTTGACGGCGACGTCCTGAACATCATATTTAAGGGCGTCCCCCGCACCCATGGCTAAAGGCACAGCGCACAGTATTATGATAATCCATGCTACAATTATCTGCTTAGGATTCTTCATAATGGCGTCTGCTAATCTCTCAAAAATCATTTCTATCAATTGACGGAATTAATGGCTCAATATAAATATTGTTAAAGATGCAACGATATTCTTGTGCTATTTGGAACTTTTACGTCTTATGCCTTATTTATCTAAGAATCAAATAAGGACTTTATTGGTCCTTTTATCTGAAGTATGGATTTTGAACAATTGGTCAAAGGACTTAGCTTACGATCACGTTATAGGATAATCCGTCAAAGTTCCCGATAACTAGGATTCCATAGGCCTTCAAAAAAATAATATTTTTGATCATATTAGTAGATATCTAGGATAACGCAAATAATAAGACTGTTAGAAACTACTTTATCGTTAGGATTTATAATCTACGATAATGATAGATGAAAAAGCAATTCAAGTCGCGAAGGAAAATTACGGCGATCTTTTAAGAAGTCAATTGAAAAGAGTAGAAGCCCTCAAGAAAGAAGGGGATTGGGTAGATTATTCTAAACTCGATAAACTTATCATTGGTGTTTGCGGAGGGGACGGTATCGGACCGTATATCTGCGCATCCGCACAAAAAGTCATGGAGTTCCTACTGGATGATAAAATCAAGAACGGTAAGGTAGAGATACGTCAGATCGAGGGACTTACGATAGAACGCAGAGTAGAGGTCATGAAAGCCATACCCGAAGATACTTTGGCTGAACTGAAAAAATGTCACGTTATACTGAAAGGACCGACCACCACCCCTAAGAAAGGGGACCCGTGGCCAAACATAGAGAGTGCCAACGTGGCCATGAGAAAAGAATTAGACCTATTCGCTAACGTTAGACCTGTCTCCGTCCCCGAACTTGGAATCGATTGGACATTCTTTAGGGAGAACACAGAAGGCAGTTACGCTCTTGGAAGTAACGGTATCCACGTCACTGAAGATCTCGCAATGGACTTCTGTGTTGCTACCAAGCAAGGTACTGAACGTATCATAAGGGCAGGATTTGATTTTGCTAAGAAGAACAATAAAGGATATGTTTCACTTGTGACGAAAGCGAACATCATCAAGACCACCGACGGTAGGTTCCTAGACATCGCAGAAGAGGTAGCGAAAGATTATCCAGACATCAAATGGGATGACTGGTTTATTGACATAATGACCGCTAAACTAATAGATCCTGCAAGGAGGAGTGACTTCCGCGTGTTCATTCTACCTAACTTGTACGGCGATATTTTAACGGATGAAGCGGCACAGATACAGGGTGGCGTAGGAACAGCAGGCAGCGCGAACTTAGGAAAAACGTATGCTATGTTCGAGGCGATACACGGTTCAGCACCACGAATGGTAACAGAAGGACGTGGTAATTTTGCAGATCCTAGCAGTATGATCAAGGGTGTAGCGTTAATGATGAGCCATATCGGCGAGGTCGAAAAAGGAGATAGACTGACTATGGCTTTGGACGTGTGTTGTCAGTTCGAAAAGAAACTGATAATGACTGGACGAGATACCGGAGCAACTGGTGACGAGTTCGCAGAATACGTTATGAACACCGTTCAGAGGAAAGACCTAGAAACAATATGGCAAAGCTACATTGATAAAGCAAAAGCTAATTAAACACCTTTTTAAACCTTTTAATTCGTCATTCGTCGTACTAAGTAACCGACGATTTTATAAATTGTTTGTGAAATGATGGGTCGATGACAGAAATAAAATTCGCCAACCCCGGTGCACTAGGGCTTTGTGCATTTGGGATGACAACTTTGTTAGTAATGTTCTATGACTTTACAGTACGCCCGATTGATGGTCTCGCGTGGGGCATGATGATATTCTGTGGTGGACTGTTACAACTTATCGCAGGTGCGATGGAATACCGCAACGGCAGTACTTTCGGAACGGTGGCGTTCTCATTGTACGGGGCTTTCTGGATGTCCTTTGCGTTCATGGGCATCTCTACTGCTTTAGGTTTACAAGGTCCTGATGCGACGGCCAA
>CAYJDU010000098.1:0-3485 GCA_964369035.1 uncultured Methanomassiliicoccales archaeon
AGAAAAATATCCCGGCGTCTTGTTCTTAAATTTAATTAAGAAAAATATCCCGGCGTCTTGTTCTTAAATTTAATTAAGAAAAATATCCCGGCGTCTTGTTCTTAAATTTAATTAAGAAAAATATCCCGGCGCATAAATATACGTCGGTAATTGGTTTGAACGGAGACACAATCGGTAACGTCGGTAAAGGAACGTCACATTGTTTGTGTTGATATGTTATCACATACGAATTATAAAATAATTATGCGTTTAATATTACAAATATATTGAATAATAATAAATTTAATACGAATATCCATTTTCAAACAAGTTCTTGAGTTCAAGTGGATACGTCAGATTGGGATATCTTAACGTACTTGTTACAAACTGATGCTGAGGCCATCTGGATCGCTGTTGTGACCATTGACATAGTGTAGCCGATGATCACCATACCAAAGATGATGTGATGCCTATCTCTGCCTGTGTGACCGTCCTTCATAAGGAACGGGACCTAGAAGAAATATCATTACTTTAGAAATGTTGCCTTGATGCTGGTCGCCATCCGCGATGCACCTATAAAAATGAAAATAAGGGGGATGTCCCCCTTTATGGTTTAACGTAGGGAAAGCCAGATAAGTTTTTCCCAATTCTTGTCGATCTGTCCCTGCATATCTTCGACAACGGATGCCCAACGCTCTTCCTTCAGGTGGTTGAACCTTCCCTGGGCATTGATCCATTCTGTTATGGGTTTCTTCTCGCTCTTACCTTCGGCGATCCTAAGACTATCGGCCGTCAAGGAATACACGCCGTCAACAACCTCATACAGAGGCCACACGCATGTCTCTACAGCCAATTTGGCCATGTCAACGGTCATCGATGGTGGGAACCTCCATCCTCTAGGACAAGGTGTTATCGAGTTGATGAAGGACGGGCCCCCACAGTCGAACGCCTTTTTGGACTTGGCTACGGTATCTTTCCAGTTGTGAGGGGAGACCTGGGCCACGTATGGGATGTTGTGGGCCACCATGATCGCCGTCATATCCTTGGAGAATTCCTTTTTTCCGAAGGATTCCATCCCAGGAGGTGAGGTTGTAGTATCCGTTCCCATCATTGTCGCACTGGATCTTTGGATACCCGTGTTCATGTAAGCCTCATTGTTCAGGCAGACATACAGCATGTTGTGCCCTCTCTCCATTGCACCGGAAAGTGCCTGTAGACCGATATCGTAGGTTGCTCCGTCCCCTGCGAAGTTGACGAAGTTCATATCCTCCTTGATCTTTCCCTGTTTCTTAAGAGACTTGTAAGCTGTCTCCACGCCTGCACATGTGGCGGCACCGTTCCCGAAGGCCGTATGGATCATCGGGACATTCCAAGACGTGTACGGATACACTGTGGTGGATACCTCAAAGCAACCTGTGGACAGTGAGACCACCATTGGTCTCTGGGTGCCCATGAGGATCTGCTTGACGAGTATAGATTCCCCGCAACCTGCACAGAGCCTGTGACCGCTGGACAGCTTGACGGGAAGTTTGTTAAGTTCCTTTATTGATGTGGTCATAATTTCATCCCCGCGTAATTGATCTTTCCTGCAGTACCTTGGACCACGGACTCCATGGCCTCCTTGAGGATAGAGACGCTTGTGTCCGCTCCTCCGATACCGTATATGAAATTGTGCATTTTCGGCATCTTGTCCAGATCCGCTGCTGCGGCGACGACCTCAGGATACAGCGGTCCGTAGGCTCCGATGCTCACGTGTTTGTCGAAAACCGCTACGGCCTTCTTGCCTTTCATAATCCTTATTAGCTCCTTCTCCGGCCAAGGCCTGTAGATGTGGGTCATCGCGACACCGACCTTAATGCCAGCGTCACGCATCTGATCCACGGTCTCCTGCATGGTACCGAAGGAAGAACCGAGTATGATTGCGATATAATCCGCGTCGTCGCACCTGTATTCGTCCACGAGGTTGTATTCGCGTCCAGTCATTTCTTTAAATTCCTTGAACACTTGTTTCGCAACTTCTAAGGCTTTATCCATTGCCTTTATCTGCTGGTACTTGTGCGCGTAGTAGAAATCTGGACCATCTAACATACCGTGGGACGTAGGAGTCTTATAATTCAAAAGAGGACAGACTGGCTCGAACTCGCCGACGAATTTCTTTACATCCTCCGTATCGACAGGGGTCATCCTTTCCACCGCATGAGTCAGGATAAAACCGTCAAGGTTCGTAATTATCGGAAGTTGTACCTCAGGGTGTTCTGCGATCCTTGGTGCCATTATGGCGTTATCATAAGCGCTCTGCACGTTATCGGAGAACATCTGAATCCAACCAGTGTCCCTAGCAGCCATGGAATCACCATGGTCGTTATTGATATTGATCGGCCCACTTATAGCCCTGTTAGCGACAGCCATGACCACAGGCACTCTCATAGAGGATGTGATCGGGAGCATTTCCCACATGTACGCCAATCCTTGTGAGGCCGTTGCGGTGAACGTCCTTGCCCCAGCAGAGCTGGATGCTGCACATAGGGTCAATGCACTGTGCTCGGACTCCACTGCGACGTATTCGGTCTTGACCTCGCCGTTAGCAACGTATTTAGAGAAATCCTCGACTATGATCGTCTGAGGCGTAATTGGATATGAAGCACAAACATCTGGATCTATCTGCTTCCATGCGTACGCGATCGCTCCGTCACCGTTTATCGCTATATCTTTTGGTTTTTCTTTGACCATGTTCACACATCCATCATTGTAATCGCCTTCTTAGGGCATACCTGAGCACATATCCCGCAACCTTTGCAGTGGGACATCTTGAACCCTTCCATCTTCCCATCCTTAATCGTGACAGAGTTGTCAGGGCAGTACATCCAGCAAAAGAGACAGTTAATGCACTTGTCCTTATCCAGGACAGGGGTGTATGATCTCCAGTCACCTGTAAGTATGGCCTCGGAACTTCCGGGGTTGCACACTCTAGCTCCTAAAGGCATCTTATTCAAATCGACTTTTCCCATATCACTGCACCTCCTCGTATGCCCTTCTAAGAGCAGCGAGATTTTTCTGAATGACTTTCTCGGAGAGTTTAGCTCCGAGTTTTTCGATAACGTGAGCCGCCAGGGTTTCGAAATCCACAATTGGATTGATCTTGACTAGTGCACCGAGCATCGAAGTGTTCGCCATAGGTCTTCCGATCTCCTCGAGGGATATCTTCGTTGCGTTCACGGTATGACATTCCACATCGGTCCCGATAGCTTTCTGAAGCTCCTCGGGCGTACCGTCATAATTCGCAAGAACGAATCCATTCTTCTTGAGACCTGCCGTCACATCGATTTTTCCAATCAGTGTACCGTCGATAACGATGACGATGTCAGGTTCGTAGACCTGGCTATGTACCCTGACGGGCTTGTCGGAAATCCTGGTAAATCCTTTGATTGGAGCTCCCATTCTCTCCGGTCCGAATTCGGGGAATGCTTTCACATATTTTCCGGTACCAATTGCGGCTTCGGCGAGGA